>JAUXDP010000132.1 GCA_030618325.1 Methylococcaceae bacterium
GTTTGTTCGAGTTCAAGGCGGATGATTTTCGAGAACCGCAGTGTATATGGAATACATGAGGATCGCAGAAAATTATCCAACGCCGAAATCGGACAAAAAGGCACACTTAGAGGTGCCCAATAGCTATTTCAAATCATCTGTGACGTGTGGCTCAATCGCCAGATACATGGCTTGGTGCATCTTAGGGTTGCCTGCAATGGTGTTGCCGGATTCCAGATATTTATCCCTAAACGAAAAGTCGGTGACAACTCCGCCTGCTTCCTTAACTAATAATACACCCGCGGCCATATCCCATTCTTGCAGGCCTATTTCCCAATACCCGTCTAGTCTGCCAGCAGCAACGTAGGCGAGATCAAGTGCTGCAGCACCCGCGCGGCGGATGCCAGCGGATTCTATACACAAAGTTCGGAACATACCCAGATAGGCATCCAGGTATTGCTCATTTTTGAATGGAAAGCCAGTGCCCAGCAGTGAGTCAGTCAGGCCGGGTTGTTTCGTAACACGAAGGCGGCGATTGTTTAACATGGCACCACCACCGCGTTCTGCGGTAAACAATTCATCCCGTAACGGGTCATAAACCACACCCACTTCGATCTTACCTTTATGTTTTAAGGCAATGGAAACTGCAAATTGTGGGAAACCATGTAAAAAATTGGTGGTACCGTCCAAAGGGTCGATGACCCAGACATAATCATTGTTGACCTCATGACCTCCACTTTCCTCGGCGAGAATACCGTGGTCAGGATAAGCTTTGCGAAGGATATGAATAATATCGCTTTCTGCGTTACGGTCAACCTCACTGGCATAATCATTGTTGCCTTTGTGAGTGATTTGTAATTGTCCCACCTTATCCATGGCATACAGGATTTGGTCGCCTGCACTCCTGGCGGCGCGGATGGCGATTGTGAGCATTGGATGCATAACGGAATATCGAAGATGCTAGAAAGCCCGATAGAATAACAAATATTTTGGTAAAATTTGCAGTTTTTTGGATCAGTAGTGAGACATTGTTAGAGAATATACGAATCGTATTAGTTGAAACCAGCCATCCAGGTAATATTGGCGGTGTGGCGAGGGCTATGAAAAACATGATGATGAGCAATCTTTATCTGGTTACACCCAAGATTTTCCCTAGTGCAGATGCTACAGCCAGAGCTTCCGGCGCTGATGAGTTATTAGCATCAGCAATCGTATGTGATAGTTTGCAAGAAGCGGTGGCAGATTGTTCATTGGTATTTGGTGCCAGTGCTAGGGATCGAACCCTAAGCTGGCCAGAAATATCAGCCAGAGAATGTGGGGAAAAGTTGTCTGAAGACATGGGGTCGCAAAAGGTTGCCATTATTTTTGGCCGGGAGAATTCGGGCTTAAAGAACCATGAATTGGATTTGTGTCATTATTTATTGAGAATTCCATGCAATGAAAATTTTAGTTCGCTTAATCTGGCTTCCGCAGTGCAGATAGTTTGCTACGAACTGTTTGTTGCTTCAGTCCAGCAGCAGCCAAAATCTGTAGTTAATAAGCAGGAAGAGCCTTTGGCTACAGCTAATCAATTGGAACTTTTTTATCAGCATTTGCATCAAGCACTAGTGGATATTGGGTTTATGCATCCTGATAAATCCAAATCTATTATGCGTCGTTTGAGGCGTATTTATAATCGTACTCAACTTGACAGTAAAGAAGTAGATATTTTGAGAGGTATCCTGCGTATGTCACAAGGTAATAAAGGTAATGAGTAACTTGCTTAGCCAAATAAAGGAAGATATTAACTGCGTTTTTGATCGAGATCCGGCAGCGCAGAGTGTGTTTGAGGTGATCACAACCTATCCAGGTTTCCATGCTTTGATGATTCATCGTATGGGACACTGGCTTTGGGGGAAAGGATTTCGTTGGGCAGCCCGTTTTACTTCGCATATCGGGCGATGGTTAACCGGCATAGAAATTCACCCTGGAGCAATAATAGGCAGGCGTTTTTTTATCGATCATGGCATGGGTGTGGTGATTGGCGAAACAGCAGTCATTGCCGATGACTGCACCTTGTATCATGGGGTTACTTTGGGGGGTACTAGTTGGGATAAAGGTAAACGTCACCCAACTTTGCATAATGGCGTTGTGATAGGTGCCGGAGCTAAGGTGCTTGGTCCGATTGATGTTGGTGAAGGGGCCAGGGTTGGCTCAAACTCAGTAGTGGTCAAGCCTGTGCCTGCCGGAGCGACCGTAGTGGGAATACCCGGCCACATTATAGATCCTAATGCCCAAAAAACATCAGAGGAACGGGACAAACTTGCTAAAAAAATAGGTTTTGATGCCTACGGCGCCACAGCCGATATGACGGATCCAGTGGCCAAATCGATAAATCACATGCTCGACCATATTCAGTTAATGGATAAACGCTTTGAACGGATGACTGAGTTACTCAGTGAGGCTGGGATTGAGTATCAAGAAAAACCGATACCCGACCTGGATGGCTATGAAATAGAGGATGGTGGCGATGAATAGTGTCTGAGCAAAAATAGACTAGGATGGCAACTTTGGTTTGATAGACGGAAAATAAGTTACATTTAAGAGACAATGAAGAAGAGAATTATTATATTTCTCTCACCCCCCTCCCTTGCTGGGGAGGTGGGGGGCACTGCCTTAAGTTAAGCAAATCTCTTTGTAGGAGCGCGCTCCTACATTATAATTCACTTAACCAATAAAAACCAAAACCAGGAATAACCAGTGAATGATTGAAAATATCCGGACTTTGGCCACTATACAAATCAACCAGTTGAGCGTCCTTAGTTGTCCCCCAAGTAGCTACATCTCCTAGATTGAGGTGTTGAGGTTTATCTTCGAAATTAGCCACAACTAATACTCGCTTGCTTGTATTACTGAGATCATATCGCTCAAAAACAAACAAATGTGGATTTTCCACTTCAATAAGCTCACGATTATTAAAATCTGCAAATACCTCTATTTCTTTACGTACCGCTATCATTCTTTTGAGAGCGCTGAAAATCTCAAACTCTACCGTACCTGCGGTATTTCTGAGTGCAGCCTTTTCCCAATTTATTTCCGGACGATGCATCCAACGTGAGTCCCCAGCTTTGAGTGGATCATTAAGATATGCCTCGTCGTTTATGATTCCTATTTCATCGCCGTAGTAAAGCAAAGGTAAGCCCCCGAAAGAAAGAATCATACTGTGCAAAAGCAAGATAATCTTAATCGCATCTTCTGTTGCCGCAGCATCTCCAACTTCCAAGGCATATTGTAAACCGACTAAAGAAGCGAGTGACCCAGAGATGCGAGCATCTCCAGTTTTATCATTTTGACCAAAGGGCAGACCGCGGGCATGAGAATCATCAAACTTTCCTGTGTAATAGTCAATCAGAAACTTTCGGTGACTTGCTGGTTCATAACCTACTAATGCAATGTCGCTGTCATCAAAGCCCAGGCCTATATCATCATGACAGCGCACATAGTTAAGCCAGGTTGCACGCTCAAGTTTGACGGGTAGACTTTTGATTCCCTGGTTTAAGAGGCTGGCATTTTTAGTTGCCACTGCATCCCATAGCAAAGCCATAAAAGTGGCGTTATAGGCAATTTCACATTCTTTAGCAATAACTGCATCTTCACCAAAATATTTGATTACTTCCACTGGCGCGACAATTGCCTCGGCAATAAACAATACACCTGGTGCAGTTACCTGACAGCAATCTTTCATCAGTTGAAGGATTAAATGAGCCTCGCGCTCATTCTGACAAATGCTGCCGATTTTTTTCCACAAAAAAGCCACCGCATCAAGACGCAAAATATCTGCACCTTGGTTAGCCCAGTATAGAACAATATCCAGCATTTCGATAAACACTGCGGGGTTGCTATAGTTTAGATCCCACTGATAGCTATTGAATACTGTCATCACCCAGCGGTTCATTTCCTCATCCCAGGTGAAATTACCGGGTGCAGTTTCAGGGAAGACTTCCAGCATGCTTTGTTCAAACATATCTGGCATATTACGGTTTTTAAAGATATAGTAATAGTCTTGATAAGCTGGATCTCCTGCGCGCGCTTTTTGTGCCCACTCATGCTCATCAGAAGTGTGGTTCAATACCACATCCAGCACCAGCAAAATATCCCGTTCTTGCATTTCGGCTGATAACTCATTCAAGTCTTGCAAGCTACCTACACGTGAATCAATCTCTCTAAAATTACTAACAGCATAACCTCCATCGCTGCTTCCTTCTGGGCACTCCAGGAGTGGCATAATATGAACTAAGTTTATTCCCAGTTCTTGGAAATAATTCAGGCGCTCACGCATACCCTTTAGGTCTCCAGCAAAGCCATTGCTGTAAAGCGCCATACCAACCCATTGTTGACTAAGAAACCAGTTATAATCTTTTTCTCTTTCGATATCGAGTTTCCTGAGTTTATCAGGACGATTGATATATTGCCGCGCCATAGTTTCTACAAGACGAAGGGCTTGCTGTTCAAAATCATCCCGGTCTCCGTATAACCTTTGGAACAGTGAATGGATACCGTAAAAATTTGCACCAAGACGGGTATAAAAATGCCGTAAGTCTTGCTCGCTAATCTCTGTTTTTAAACGGTTAAGAATATCATTTAAAAGTGTGTGTGATACCTGCTCGTACATAAGCCTTGTGTGTGAAAATTCCTGAGTTAATCTATAAAACCCTGATAAAACGTGAGATCAGTGGGTGTTGCGCCACGTAGACCTATTACTTTACTAGCAAACTGTTGTGCAACCTTTAATGTGTCGGGAACTGACCAGTTTGATAGTAAGCCATGAATAAATATAGCACTGAATGCATCACCAGCACCGACCGTATCGATTAGTTGCTTAGCAGGTTCCGGTTTCTGATGATAGAACTTACCATCACTAGTGAGAATTAAGGCGCCTTGTTCGCCTCGGGTAACAATTAACTGCTCCAAATTAAAACGAGATCGTAGGCTTGTCATATCTTCTTTGATATTGGTTGATGCAAATCCCAGTTGATGTAATTCATTCTCATTCAGCTTAACCCAACGTGCCTGCTCCAGCCAATCATACACTTCTTGTTTTTGCCACCAAGGAGAACGTAAATTAACATCCAGAAAAATCGATAATTCTAGTGTATTTGCAAGCTGCCTAAAAGCATCTCAGGAAACAGTATTTCGTAATCCTAAGGTACCGTGATACAAAATGCCACTTGCTGAAATATTTCCGAGGTCAGATGCACCGATGAAATCATAGGCACAACCGGGGGTGATAGTGTAGTGAGGTTCATTATTAATTAGTTTAATCTCAACTTGCCCCGTTGGGTTTACTGGGTCGAGTTGAGTTGTTGTTGTGTCCATCCCCCAATCATCCATAGCATGGAGGATTTTTTTACCTAACTCATCGTCTCCAACCCGTGAAATAAAATGAGGCTGATTGCCTAACGCTTGTAGATGCCAGGCAACATTAAAGGGCGCACCACCTAAAACCTGTTCTCCCGTGGGAAAACAATCAAAAAGCACTTCGCCAAAAACAAAAACCTTTGGTTTGCTATTCGTCATGTCACATCATTTTGTTGTAGTTTCTCACGAAAGTCAGGAGCAAAATGCCATACACCTTCCAATACGCCTGCTGAATAATTACCATTCATACCCAATTCGCTAGCATTGGCAAGATAAAGTGCATCGACATGTCCATTTTTCTCTGCTCCTTGTTGTGCGGCCTGCTTTATTTCCTCAGCAGCATTGGCTACCAGTACCGAAGGAATTGAGCTGACCAACACCGGTAAATCATTCCCACTGTCACCAGCAAAAACTACTTCTTCGATGCTGTAAGTTAATTGCTGTTGTAAAAATTCAATGGCATGTAGTTTAGTCGCGTTGCGAGGCAATACATCGATTAAACCAATATCATTAGGTTCATCAATACTCCAAATCAAACTAGCGGCTATATTTTCTCTGTTCAGGCATTTTCCCATCTCTAATATCACGTTATCTTTATCCACTTGCAATGGCAAATAATAACTTAATTTGTGAGTATTTTGTTTGCTGCTTTCTTGAGCGGAAAGATGGGGGACATCTTTGAGAAACTGCTTTATTTGTTGATGATTATATCCATTCCAAGCGGTATCAATTTCTTTTCCCCAAGTATCCATCTCATGCCATTGAGCATCTACAACCTTATAAATCTTGGTGCCAACGTCAGTAATCGCAAAATCAGGCTCAGGTAAATCATAGGTGTTTATTGCTTGCTTCACCAATTCTTGATGGCGGCCAGTGACATACACCAACGTAACATCCGGACAATTGCAAAACTCAGAAAAACGTTTTCGCGCATCGGGATGTTCCGGCTGTTCTCCGTTTGGAACAACCGTTCTGTCCATGTCGGTGCATAATAATAATTTATGTTTACTCATCTGATGGATTGCTTCCTTCGGGGTCTTTACATTCATTAAAAAAATCGTAGTAGTCGAGTGCTTCCAAAATACCTTCGGCAAAAGGTTTCTCTGCAAAATAGATACGATCCACATCCACCAGTTGAGACAGCTCTTCGTGATGCCGGTTAGCGACCACTGCTGCTAAAGTATTACCTCGAATCATATCTTCGTCAGCACCAGAACCTCCGGCCACAAAGATACGCCTCAGTGGGATGCGCCATCGATCCGCGATATAGCGCAACGCTAATCCTTTAGATGCACGTAGTGGCATAATATCCAGAAACTGACCAAAAGCTACTTGAACATATACAGCCTGCTCTCCTGCGTGAAGTAAACTTCTAATCTCTTCGATATCTGCAATCTCAGGATCTATGAAGTAACTCAGTTTGAAGCGGCTTTGTTCTGACTTTGATTGTCGTTTCAAACCTGGAAAATCTTCTAATATTTGCTTTACTTTATGCGGTGTCCATTGATAATCAATATGCCTAGACCAGGCAATATCGGCAGTCAGCTTAGGTGCATAGTAAATTTCAGTACCACCACTGGTAATTAAAATATCCGGCTCTGGAATCTTGTGCTTCTTCATTAGCTTCAAAGCCATGTCCAGCCGACGTCCGGTAGCAATAGCAAATTTGGTGCTCTTGCGATGCTTGCGTAACACGCTAATAAGCTGCGGCAAGGCTCCAGCATTACCAAGCAGGTTTTGATCCAGATCACTGACAATCGCCCGATCGTAATAAAGCACCGAACGTCGTGTAACAGGTTCACGAACTAACTGTTCAGAGCGTTCCACAATAGGTCTTATTAATTGCAAATAGCGCTTGGCATGACCCTCCCAAGTATAGTGGTCACGTACGCCTTTTAATCCCTGTTTTACACACTGCTGCCAAAGTTTTTTATCTTGAAGTAACTTTAACAAGGCGGCGGAAATAGATTCATATTCTAGTGAATCAATTAAAAAACCGTTCTGACAGTTACCAATAATATCTCGGGGACCACCATCTTCCGTTGCCACGATAGGCAAGCCAGATGCAGCTGCTTCGATCAACGTTAAGCCAAACGGTTCAGTGAGTGCCGGATTAACAAATACGCCCCCTGATGCAGCCGCCATTCTATAAATAAGAGGAACTTGATCACGGCTATGATGTTTTGGCATGGCGACCTTGCTGTAGATGTCATGACGATCAATGGCCACCAATAGCCCATGGAATACTTCTTGCGCCCCATCTTCCAGTTCATCGATATCATCACGATTACCGGCAATAATAATCAGATTTGCTAACGCCTGTAATTGGGGGGATTGCCCATAAGCTTCCACCAGCATAATAATATTTTTTCGTTTATCTGGGCGAGATAAAGCCAAAATAATGGGCTTGTGCGGCTCCTTTAAATGGTGGGTAATTTCCTTAAACAGTGGCAAGTCTAATTCTTCACCCGATGCGGGTATAAATCTTGTTAAATCAGTCCCAGGGGGCACCACTCGCATCTGCTCAGGCTGATAATAATCGTAAAGTTCGTATTGTTCCTCAATCTCCTGATGGGTGCTGGTAATGACGCGTTCCGCTGTGGCCAAGGCCAATTCTTCTGCCTCAATACGGCGCACCATGTTATACCTCTCTTCTATTTCATCATGAGACAGCCCACTAGCCAATAAACGATGGCGCTTTACTCGTCCCAGAGAATGTCCGGTATGAATTAGTGGCACACCCAATAAATTGGTTAAATGCGCCCCAACATAACCTCCATCTGCGTAGTGGCTATGGATGATGTCAGGCAATAACTCATTATCCCTGAAGAAGCGCGCAACATTATCGGCAAAACCATCCAAATGATCCCACAGTTGCTCCTTGGCAATATATTCATCAGGGTCAGTATTGATGCGCACGATTCGGAGATTATCCGACAAGATTTCGATGGGCTCAGCATAATCATCGGCAACATTATCATCGACTACTCGTAAAGTGATCAGATCAACTCGAGCGACTTCGGGTTGACTAGCCAGTGCTTGGGCAAGTTCCAGGACATAGAGGATTTGCCCACCAGTGTCAGCATCACGCCCCAACTCTAGATTTTTGCCACGGATCAAGCCGTGAATGCTGAGTAAGGCAATATATAATTGGTTTGTTTGTTCGTTCATAATTATTTTTTATTTAATCTACGTAAGTCTAATAAATTGATGACTTATCCAGAAACTGACCGATAAGCAATTATGTCATACCACTCCACCATTAAAATATAAATTGGCTGCAGCTTGTGAGAAATTTAATGTAGGTCTAGTCTTTCACGATTAAAAGGATTACAGCGTTGCAGTTTTTTG
>JAUXDP010000252.1 GCA_030618325.1 Methylococcaceae bacterium
CCGGCAGTTTGGGTACAACCAGGGAAAGAAGGTGGAGTTTATTTAATTGATGCAAATCATTTAGGGACTCAGTACGATCGAATGCAAATTGTCGACATTTGTGGAACTAAAACAGATGAATGTAAATTGAGTTGGCGCGGTATGATTGTTACTCATCCCGTAGTAGCCTACATTGAAGAAGATCCTGTGGTCATTATTCCAACATTTGTTTCGGATGATTCTCATGCGGCAGGTTTAATAGCATTGAAAATTGTTATGGAAAACAATAAGCCAAAATTCCAAAGGTTTTGGCAATTTCCTGAGCCTACTAGCAAACAAGCGACTAAATCCTTTCGAAGTCATCCCTCGTTGCCGATTATTACAAAAATAGGCGAAGCTAGTGAAGCATATGTTTGGGTCGTAGATATTGGTAAACAAGGAACCTTATACGGAGTACGCGTTAAAGACGGATCCCTTGCTGTAAAAACTTCGCTTGTTGGAACAGGGTATCCTCTTTCTATGCCCGTTTTTTTCAACAACTCAATCTATATTACTTCAAATGCCCCTGGAGGTATAAAGAAAGCATGGGTGGAGGGGTATCGTATTAAGGTGGATAAATAAATTTGGTAACTGTTCAGCTCACGCCTGATTTTCGCGATTACTGCGTCAAAAGTGCTCATTTATACACATAAACTGCGCGTTTTTTCCTTGTACTCACAAAAATCAGACGCAATCTGAACAGCCACAGGGGCATACGGAATAGTTACTAATTTTTCCAGGTTTATGGCGCCGCACTGGTTGAAATGGTATCAGTATGAGTTTGAATCAAACCAAAGTCTTCCATAATGCTATAAAGACAGGGAATAACAAACAAGACCAGTAACGTTGATGTCGCGATACCAAAAATAATACTGATAGCTAGAGGAATCAATATTTGTGCTTGTGGGCTTTGTTCAAATAACAGGGGTGTCAATCCTGCAATGGTTGTTAGCGATGTCAAAAATACCGCTCTAAAGCGTTCATAACTGGCTTTGGCAGCTGAATCATGAGGTGTCATACCTTCTCGGTTATGTTTTTTAACAAATTCTACTAGTAGGATAGAGTCGTTTACTACTATGCCTGCCAGGGATACAAAACCCAATAATGATGGCATGGTAATATCATGTCCCATTAATAGATGCCCCCATATAACACCTATTAATGCCAGCGGTATATTTGCCATTACAATAAGCGGTTCTGTATAAGATCTAAATTGCAGACTGAGCAGAATAAAAATACCGGCTAAACCGAATAACATGCTCTTGCGCATAGAGTTACGGGTTAGATTACCTTCTTTTATTTCGCCCTCAAAATTGACTTTGATTTCTGGGTAACGGGTTTTGAAACCGGGCAAATATTGCTGTTGTAAATCTTGCAGAATGGCTTGTGTATTGTTGATTTCTGCATCTATATCGCCATAAATAGTAACAGTACGTTGGCCATTAATTCTCTGTATATGAGAATAGTCTCGGCTTGAGATGATGTCAGCCACATTTGATAAAGGGATGACTTGACCGGTTTGTGGATGAATGATGGGGAAATAATCAAAATCGGCCAGTTCATCTCTGGACTGTTCATCTAAGATGACCACAACCTCAAAAGTCTCCAGACCCACACTGGTTTCTAGTATTTCTATGCCCTGATAGGCGGCTCGTAATTGTACAGCTAAGGTGTGAGCATCTAGGCCAAGTGCGTAGGCACCTTGTTTTAAATGCAAAGTAAATTCTGGTTTTCCAGGCCTTAAATCATCCATTAAATTGCTAACACCCGGGTAACCCTTGAGCCACAATTGCATTTGGTGGGAGGCATTGGAGAGTTGTTTTAAATCTTCACCTTGCAACTGTATATAAATGGCTCGACCTGCAGGAACAATAATGGGTTCTTTGATAGAAACAGTGAGTGCATTAGGTGTTTCACCGGTTTTTTTACGCCATAAGTCCGCTATTTCATTGATTGACTGTTCTCGTAATTCAGACGTTAGCAGATCTGCACTTACCGTGGCTACATGCGCACCTGTTTCAAAGGCATCTGCATTCATGCCATAACTGAGAGTTACTGCATGAACTAGGTTTTCGCCATATTCTTCTTTATAGCTTTGGTTTAGCTGATTTAAACTTTTGTTAAGTTGTTTAACTGTTTCTTCAGTTGCAGCGAGAGAACTACCTACGGGCATTAAAATTCTGGCCTGTAAAATATCGCCTTCAATATCAGGAAAGGCAGAAAACTTAACGATACCAGAGACTAACAGGCTGACAGATAAAAATAATAAGCCGATGACAGATCCGATAAAAGCATAGCGAAAACGAATTAGCACTGCGACCCAGTCATGGATATGTTCATGTAATCGATTAAAGTACAGGGTAAATTTTTCTCTGACTACAGAAATAGATTCATTACCAGCTTTTTCCAGTGAGTGTTTTAAATGATGAGGCAGAATTAAAAAAGCTTCTACTAATGACACACTGATAACTGAAATCAATACCAGCGGGATAGTTCTCAAATTTTGCCCTATATCACCACTGAGAAAAAGCAGCCCTACAAAAATACACAATGTCGTAATAAAGGATGATAGAACACCACGGGCAACGGTTTGTGTACCCTCAATTGCTGCATTAATAGGCGATTTACCCAGGCTAATTTGATGCCCAATACTCTCGCTGATGACAATAGCATCATCCATTAAAATACCCAGAGCGAGTAATAGAGCGACCATTGACAGCATATTAATACTAACGCCCCATTGAGCAAGCAGCCAGGTACTTGCGAGAAAGGAAACAGGCAAACCCATGACCACCCAAAAAGCGTATCGGCTACCAAAGAATAGCCACATCACACCAAATACCAGTATTAAACCTTGCCAGGCATTGCTTATCAGTAACTGGATACGGTCTTTTATGCTGCTGGTAAAGTCCTGGGTTAAATCAAAGCCCACTTCTACGGGCAATAGATGACGCTGTTTTTCAATAAACAGTTCTACCGCTTCCAGTATTCTTAAACTGTCATCGCGCGAATTTTTTCTGATTTTTAAAAAGGCTGCCGGTTTGCCATTAAAATAAATATCATCTGAGTCTTCATCAAACTGATCAACGATAGTGGCTATATCAGACAGACGAATTTCTGTACCTTGTTGATTGGTAAGTACTGCTAATTCGCCCAACTCTTCAACCGATCGAGCTTCATCATTAAAGCGAATCTGATAATCTCTCGATGCAGTTTTAATTTCTCCAGCCGGCAAGTCTATATTTTGACGGCCTATAATAGTGGCAATATCTTGCAGGCTGACACCGTATTGACGTAAATTCGCCTGAGATACTTGGATTTGAAACTGGCGTTTAGCAAAGCCTTCGATTGTCACTAAAGGAATGCCAGGGTCTAACAGCATTTTAGTTTTTATTTTTTCAGCTAGGTCTTTTAATTCTTGTCTTTTAAGATCAGCTGTTACAGCAACGGTTACTACATCCTGAGTGCGTCCCACCTCACTAATAACAGGCTCTTCAGATTCATCGGGGAAGCTGTCTATTTCATCAACCGCACTGTTAATATCATCCATAAATATCAGAAAATCGCCTACTTCAAACATCTTAACAATTGAAACAGCGTATGAATGGTGTGCCTGACAACTTATTTCTTCAACAAAACTAATACCTTCTATTGCATCTTCTAGTGGCAAACATATTTTTTCTTCAATATCATTCGGTGTTGCGCCTGGGTAGAGTATTTTAATTTCAACTTCATATTTCTTTATTTCCGGCAGTGTTTCCCGCTTGAGTGTGGGAAGGGTGGCAAAACCAATAAACAATAGAAATAGCATTAACAAGTTAGCTGCGGTGGGGTGGACAGTAAAAAAGCGAATCATTGCTTAGCCTCATGTTTTACCCAGTCACCAATAGCTTGTTCACTGCGTTTATCTTCGGTCAGTTTAAGCGACATTCCAGAAATAGCAGGAAACAGATCGCTAACGATGATTTTTTCATCGATATTTAAACCCTCTTCAAACAAAGCCATCTTGCCTTGTATCAGGCTGGGTTTAAGGGTCCTACGCTCTAGCTTGTTTTCTTTGTTAACAATAAATAACTCACCCTCATGTATTGCATTCCTGGGAATAACAAAGAATTCCTTGGCATTACCTTTGATAGTAATTTCTGTGTACATACCTTCAAGCAGTGGTGGTTTTATACCTGGGATTATTTGGGTATTAGGTTTGTCTACACTGACAAATAAACCGAGTGTCCGTGTTTTGGGATCGATTGAGCTACTGATGCGTTCTACTTTTGCTTGCCAACTAGCATTGAGATTTTCACTCAGTCTGACTTCGGCGGATAAACCCAAATCAGTAAATAGTTCACTAGAAAAACCACTTTGAAAGGCTTGTCTGATTAAGTCCTGTTCAACCTGGAAGTCTTTAGCTAGCATACGAAATTGCAAAAGAGGAAATTGTGCATTGATCAATACTTTATCGGTAGTTTGAGCACTAAATAGCAAACTGCCTTGGGCGATATATTGATTGTTTTCTACATTTAGCTTGGAAATTCTGGCATTAAAGGGCAGGGTAATG
>JAUXDP010000237.1 GCA_030618325.1 Methylococcaceae bacterium
GCTGGCAAACTGGCCTCATCAACAGCAAAACCATGATTTTGACTGCTAATCTTTACTTTTCCTGTACTTTTTTCCTGAACGGGATGATTGGCGCCATGATGACCAAACTTCATCTTCAAGGTCTTCGCTCCACTAGCCAAGGCTAATAATTGATACCCCAGACAAATACCAAAAACGGGTATTTTTTTCTCCAGAATAATCTGGATAGCTTCAATGGCATATTGACAAGGTTCGGGATCACCTGGACCATTAGAGAGAAAAACCCCATCAGGATTCATAGCCAGCACCTCTTCTGCGGGTGTGGTTGCTGGAACTACCGTTACCTGACAACCGCGATTGACTAATAATCTGAGAATATTACGTTTCACACCAAAATCATAAGCGACTACATGCTTTTGAAAATTATTTTCCTTTTCGTAACCGTCTTCCAGCGTCCAGGTATTTTCCCGCCACTGATAAATATGACCCGTGGTAACTTCTTTTGCCAAATCCAAGCCTTTTAGGCCTGGAAAATCGTTGATAAGGTTTTGTGCTTGTGTCGAGTCGATGGAGTCACCCGCTATAATACATCCACGTTGCGCGCCTTTATCCCTTAAAATTCGCGTCAGCTTTCTGGTATCAATATCAGCAATGGCAACAACATTATTGTCTATCAAATATTCCGACAAACTCTTTTCACTGCGCCAATTGCTGGCCAACAAGGGTAAATCGCGAATAACCAAACCGCTGGCATAAACCTGCCCGGATTCATTATCTTCTGCTGTGGTACCCACATTACCGATATGCGGATAAGTTAGTGTTATGATTTGTCGGGCATAGGAAGGATCACTCAGAATTTCCTGGTAACCAGTCATAGAGGTATTAAAGACCACCTCCCCAACTGAACTGCCATCACTACCAATGGAGATTCCATGAAATTCAGTCCCGTCTTCCAGCACGAGTAATGCGGTTTTTTGCAAAATTAGCCACCTCAAATGTACAAAACGGGAGAAACCTACTCTGATTTCTCCCGATATGAAAATAATACAGCTAATTTTACGAAATTATGATGAATGGGTCATCTATATTTTTCTGACACTGGGCAAATTATCTGTGCTTTAACCTAGAAAAACCAGTTAAATAACGAAGATTTTCGGAAATATGTGAAATTTTATCGGCTTTGCTACCGATACATTTTAATAAAACAGCCTTTTTAACCCTTTTCCTGGATGCTATTGCTAGGTATAGGCTGCCATTTTGAAGATTTAAGCCAATTGTTAAAATCAGCAACTGATAATGGCTTAGCAAGGTGATAGCCCTGAACAATATCACAGCCATATCCTTTTAGCATATTTAAAACTTCTTCATTCTCAACACCTTCTGCCGTCACTTGCAAACCCAGGTTATGCGCCAGATTAATGGTTGCTTTAACGATAACAGCATCATTTTCGCTGCTTTGAATATCTTCAACAAAGGATTTATCGATTTTTAATTCAGTCAAAGGCATTTTTTTCAGATAGGCCAATGAAGAATAGCCCGTGCCAAAATCATCTACGGCAAGTTCAAAACCCATATTGCTTAACCGGTCAACCGTAATTAAAGCTCCTTCTGGATCGGTCATGATCGCACTTTCGGTGATTTCAAAAATAATCCATTCCGGTTTCACTGATGTTGAGGCAGTCACTCCAGCAATAGTATCTGGTAAACCCGGATCAAGTAAATCCTTGGCAGATAAATTGACCGAAATTTTCATTTCAACACCTTGCTTATGCCATGCTGCACAATGTTGAAATGCCCTTTTCAACACCCAAAGGCTCAAAGGTTTTATGGTCCGAGTACGTTCGGCCATAGGAATAAATTCTTCGGGGGAAATGAAGCCATGTTTAGGATGATTCCAGCGCACCAACGCTTCTGCACCGTATAACTTACCCGCTTGAATATCTACTTTAGGCTGATAATAGAGTTCCAACTCATCCCGATCAATAGCATTACGCAACTCGCTCATCAAAGTCAGCCTTCTTGGGCTATGCTTGTCAAAGGAAGGCTCATAAACTGAATAGCCGTTGTTTGAACTTCGTGCCTTATAAAGTGCTACTCCTGCTCTTTGAACCAGAGAATCTACATCTTCACCATGTTCCGGAAAATGAACAATACCAACGTTTGAATGCACTACGAATTGGAGACGTTCAACCACATAAGCTTGTTCCATTGCTCTTTGAATAGCCCGTGCGAGATGTTCCGCTTCCGTCAAGTCATCAATATCTGCTAGCAAAATAGCAAATACATTACCATCGATTCTGGCTACACTCTCTTGATCTAAAACCACTCCTTGTAGGCGTGTGGCAATCTGCTTAAGAATCAAATCACTACTGTTTCGACCTAAGGTATCGTAAACTTCTTTAAAATTCTCAATTTCTATCAGCAATATAGATAGTTGTTTACTTTGATTATTGGCTGAGTTTATCGCCTGACTTACCCGATCATAAAACAAAGCTCTATTGGGCAGATCTGTTAATGAATCATGGGTGGTTGCATAACTAGCCTGCTTCGCCATGTCTTCAGCTTTGCTGCGTAGCTCCTGCGTTTGATCATAGATCATTGCTCCCGCTTCATAAGCAATGATGGAACTTGAATACTGACCCCAAAATGCAAATACGAAAGGTACACAATTGAGTATCCAAAGGGCCAAATTAGTTTTTTGTGCCTGCATGATCCCGGCAAAAGACACTTCGCCAACCAAATAAACACTAACCATAAACGTCGCCACTATAATGCTTGCGACCGCAATGGCCACACCCTGATAGGCAGTCTTCGAAACACTGGCTTTTAATACTTGAACATTGTCACTTAACAGGCTACTCGCCATGGTAAAAATCATAAATTATCTCCTAGTCATTTATGATTTTAGACTCAGTCAGCGATTTTACAAGCCTATCCCTTCGCGCGATCACGGATGCGGATTTCTATCGGTCGATTTTTATCGATAGACTGTGTTGCTAAAATGGTTACGTAGCCCGCTATGCAGCCATTTTAGCGCCTTGCTATCGACAAAAATCAACTCGCTATAAATTCCCCCCCGTGACCGCGCGAAGTATGTTTATGTCATTTTTTATATCATCAATATTTTCCAAGCCCACAGATATCCGCACCAGACTATCCCGAATTCCCGCCAGGCTTCTTTCCTGTTCTGATAACCGACTGTGTGTTGTCGTCGCTGGATGAGTAATGGTTGTTTTAACATCACCCAAATTGGCGGTAATTGATAATAATTTAGTTGCATCAATCAAATCCCAGGCTTGTTGTTTCCCACCCTGCAACTCAAAACTAACAACCCCACCAAAACCAGACTGCTGCCGCTTTGCGAGTTCATGCTGCGCATGAGAAGCCAAACCCGGATAATGGACTTTGGCAACACTCGGCTGACTCTCCAGCCATTGCGCCAATTCAAGCGCATTTTCGCAATGCGCTTTCATTCTAATGGCTAAAGTTTCCAGACCTGATAAAAATACCCAGGCATTAAAAGGACTCATCGATGCACCACCCGTGCGCAAATAGGGATAGATATATTTTTCTATCAATTCATCACTGGCAATAACCGCCCCCCCCACACACCGGCCTTGCCCGTCGATATATTTAGTGGTGGAATGGACAATAATATCAGCCCCAAGCAGCAAAGGCTTTTGTAAGGCTGGGGTACAAAAAACATTATCAACCACCAATAAACACCCGTGGTTATGCGCTATTTCTGCTAATTTTTGTATATCGGCAATTTCAATCAGCGGATTGGAGGGTGTTTCCAGAAATAGAAACCGAGTATTTGGCTTTATTGCCGCTTCCCAGGCAGCCGGGTTGGTTAAATCGACAAAATCGGTGGTTACACCAAATTTGGCAAAATAATTTTGAAACAGCAACACGGTATTACCAAAGACAGTACGCGATGAAACCACGTGATCTCCAGCTTTCAATAGCCCCATGCAAACAGCCATAATAGCCGCCATTCCAGATGAAAAAGCTAAGCAACGCTCACCTTCCTCCATGGCCGCTAGCCGTTCTTGAAAAGCATTGACGGTTGGGTTGGTGAAGCGAGAGTATATATTTCCGGGGGATTCTCCTGAAAACCTTAAAGCAGCCTCTTCTGCACTGCCAAATACATAACTTGACGTGGCAAAAATGGGGATACTGTGTTCATCTTCCTGAGTTCTGTTATGTCCGGCGCGGACCGCTTGTGTCTCCAGGGAATATTGATTCCAGTCAGTTTTTTTCATCTATTCTAAGGATAAATAAGGTATTCAGGCAGAATTCTGCATTTCAATAATTGAGTTTTCAGTATTTCGAGAAGCTTGGGCGCCATCATTTCGTAACACCTCAATTCTTTCCAGATAAGTCTCATCGACATCACCCGTTATATATTCGTTACTAAAGCAAGAAGTATCGAATTTTTTGATTTCAGGATTGCCTTTTCGTACCGCATCGACCAAATCATCCAGATCCTGATAAATCATACGATCAGCCCCCATGACTTTACAGATCTCCTCTTCGGTACGGTTATGGGCAATGAGTTCATGTGCTGCCGGCATGTCAATACCATAAACATTGGGATACCGCACCGGGGGAGCAGCAGAAGCAAAATAGACCTTTTTAGCACCAGCATCGCGAGCCATCTGGATAATCTGCTCGGAAGTCGTTCCTCGAACTACCGAATCATCAAGTAACATTACATTTTTACCCGTAAACTCCAAAGAAATAGCATTAAGTTTTTGCTTCACAGATTTTTTCCGCATCTGCTGTCCAGGCATTATAAAGGTTCTGCCAATATATCGATTCTTGATAAACCCTTCTCGAAACTTAACACCCAAATGATTAGCCATTTGTAAAGCAGATGTTCTGCTGGTGTCTGGAATAGGAATCACCACATCAATATCATGATCAGGTCAGATTTTGAGAATTTTTTCTGCCAGCATCTCCCCCATTCGCAAGCGCGCTTTATAGACTGAAATATTGTCCATAATAGAATCAGGTCTGGCAAAATAG
>JAUXDP010000290.1 GCA_030618325.1 Methylococcaceae bacterium
ATAATCGGCTTCCAGTTCTTCCGCCATTTCCAGTATTTGCTGCATTTGGTGGATGTTTTCCCGATGAATAACCACACATAACACCATGGGATAGCCTTGCTTTTTTACCCAACGAGCAACTTCTTTTTTATGGTGATAGGATTTTGTGCCAGCCAGATGATCGTTAAGCTCCTGGGTGCTGGCTTGAATACTGACCTGAATATGGTCTAAACCTGCTGTTTTAAGCTGGATAATTTTATCTTCATCCAGGCCATAACCTGAGGTTATTAAATTCGAGTAATAGCCTAGGTCTCTGGCATGTTTGGCCAGTTCGGGTAAATCTTGTCGGGTTAATGGTTCGCCACCGGAAAAGCCTAGTTGTACCGCGCCCATTTTTCGCGCTTGCGTGAGTACTCGTTTCCAGTCATCGGTGCTGAGTTCGGATGAATGTTTGGTATAATCCAACGGATTTGAGCAATAGGGGCATTGTAACGGGCAGGAATAAGTTAATTCAGCCAGTAACCAGCGCGGTGGAGTGGGTTTAGGGTTGTTGGATCCAGCCATTTTGTAGTGCTACTTGTAGAAATTCGTCAATATCGTTTTTAAGACCTGTTGTAGCAAACTTTTGTTCCAGATCGGTCACAATTTGCTCCTGTTTACGGGTGCCATCACATAGCTTCAAGATTTCAGCTGAACTTTGGTTTAACTCTACCATGCCTTCAGGGTACAGGATGACATCTTTTTGTTGGGCTTCTTCCCATTGCAATCGATGCATAGGAGAGAAGTTAATGGTTAAGTCGGGGTTTAGAGCCATAGAACGGATTAATTCTCAATGTTGAAGTAGGGTGGCATTTCATGAATGTAAGCCATATACATAGCGTCGGCCATAGACCATAGCACATCCAGCTTGAATTTCAGGATAGCAAGCATTTTTTCTTGTTGCTTTCGGGTTTTGTACCAGTCCAGGGTGATTTGCAAACCATGTTCAACATCTCGACGTGCTTCAGATAAGCGTTTGCGGAAGTAAATATATCCTTCTTGCTCGACCCAGGGGTACAGTTCTGGCCAATTATCCAGTCTTTGTTGATGGATTTTTGGTGCGAATAATTCTGTTAATGATGAGCTGGCTGCTTCATGCCAATCCGCCTTACGAGCAAAGTTAACATAAGCATCCACTGCAAATTTAACGCCGGGTAAAACATGTTCCAGAGAAGTTACTTCTTCACGGGACAAGCCGACCGCGATACCCAATTGCACCCAGGCTTCAATTCCACCTGGGTCACCCGGTTGACCATCGTGATCCAGAATTCGTTGGGTCCACATGGCTCGTGTTTCGCGGTCAGGGCAATTGGCCAGAATATTGGCATCTTTAATGGGGATCATGATCTGGTAATAAAACCGGTTTGCGACCCATCCCTGAAGCTGCTTTTTACTCAAGTCACCCTTATTCATAGTAATGTGATAAGGATGATGAATATGATAATATTTTTCCATGCCCCGAAGTTTGGCTTCAAATTCTTCTTTGCTCCAGGGTGTTTCTGCACCACTCATTTTGTATACCTATAAATCGATTTCTAAGCCGTCATAACTGACTTCAATGCCAGCGGCATCAAGTATTTTACGCTGCTCAGAGTCTTCATCCAAAATAGGATTGGTGTTATTGATGTGGATCAAAATTTTGCGGGTATTTTCCACTTTATTCAAGACTTCAATCATGCCGCCTTCGCCAGATTGGGGCAGATGGCCAATTTCCCGGGCTCTTTTCGGGCTGATCTTTTGTGTACACATTTCATCATCAGTCCAGAAGGTGCCGTCAACCATTAAGCAATCCACTT
The DNA here is from genome assembly GCA_030618325.1 of Methylococcaceae bacterium. Classification (GTDB taxonomy): domain Bacteria; phylum Pseudomonadota; class Gammaproteobacteria; order Methylococcales; family Methylomonadaceae; genus JALSJK01. Next base: position 1,815 of record JAUXDP010000290.1, read on the forward strand.
CCTGCATGGCAGTCATGACATGCGGCTCTATTTCCCCTAAACCAGGTGAATAATAGACTTTTTTGCCGGTAGAAATTTGTTCAATAATGACGCCGACATTGTCACCTTCATGAGGGTCATTTCGGTGTGGAGAGTAGGGCGGGGCTTTGCTCTTTAACGCATGAGTGAAAAAGCGTAAATCTTCAATTCCAGGAACAGTAAAACTGCTGCCATCGCAAGGAATCGGATGATGATTAACCGTACAGTAATCTTCCAGCATCTTAAAAACCGGGAAGCCGGTGCTTAAGTCCTGTTTTACCATTTCAGTACAGTAAATATCCAACGGTTTCCCCTCGCGAAGCATTAACAGGCCGGTAGTATGGTCGATTTGGCTATCAATCAGCATAATCGCTTTGATACCGGTATCACGCACACCTTCTTTGGGCTGTATTGCAGGAAATGCATGCAGTTGGGCAAGAATGTCAGGCGATGTGTTAAACAACAGCCAGTTTCTATCATCTGTACTGACAGCTATTGAAGACTGAGTGCGAGCAGTTGCTTTGATTTTATTATGTCGTAATCCGTGACAGTTTTTGCAATTGCAATTCCATTGAGGGAAGCCGCCGCCAGCACCGGAACCAAGAACTCTTATTTTCATATTCAATTAGGGAGAAGTTAATTCAATCATAAAATCATACTATCTGAAGAGGATTGAAGCAAAGTATCAGGCAAAAAAAGGGGGTTCTAACGAACCCCCTTTTTTCTATCGTACCGCTATTAACGGTTGTAGATGTACATAGTGACTTCAAAGCCAAAACGTAGATCTGTGTAGCTTGGTGTTTCCCATTTCATAGTAAATACCTCCTGAAGTTTTTTTAGTAGTGTTGCTAGCTTGATCAAGTAAGCCAGGCTAAAGTATACGATGATAATTTATATGGCGCAACTAATATACTAGCGCGACAAGTCTATTCTCGTAACTTTAATGACATATAAAATATGAATTGTTTCCAATTTTTTGATATAAAGAACTATTGTAAGGTTAATTGAACCCTATATTTGTTTCAAAAAATTGGAGGAAGGTTAATGACTGGTGAAATAATTTGGCTTTTTATACTTATGTGGATTATTGCAACAGCAGCATTTGCACCGCTAGGGTACTTTATTTATATGTACACAAAAAATTCTGGTAAACCTTTTGGTGAAACCGAACCGCATGGCGATAGTAGCTCAGTGGTTAACGATTTTGCGGAAAATGTGATTGCGTACGTTAAAAAACGGCTAAAAAAATAGTAACTATTCAGCTCACGCCTGATTTTCGCGATTACGGCGTCAAAAGTGCTCATTTATACACATAAACTGCGCGCTTTTTCCTTGTACTCACAAAAATCAGACGCAATCTGAATAGTCACAAGGTTATGCAAAATAGTTAAAAAATAAGAATTTATCTGGCTCAAATCCAAACTGGAGGTGGGTAATGGCTGATGTAATTGAAGGAACTGGAAGTTGTCTTTGTGGTGCAGTCGGGATTGTTGCAAAAACGATGGCCAATAGTGTGGGTGTATGTCATTGTAGTTACTGCAGAAAATGGACGGGCGGGCCCTTTTTGGCAGTTGATTGTGGTACTGATGTTACCTTTGAAGGGGAAGAAAATATCACTACTTTCGACTCATCGGAATGGGCTGAGCGTGGATTTTGTAAAAAATGCGGTAGCCATCTGTTTTATAGGCTAAAAGAAACTAATCAATACATTATGCCCGCTGGTTTATTCGATAACGACGAAGTTTTTGTTTTAGATCACCAGATATTTATAGAAGAGAAGCCTTCGTACTATAGTTTTGCTAACGAAACCACAAACATGACAGGGGAGGAAGTATTTGCTCAATTTTCCTCTTCATCAGAATAATTTTAATATACAAGGAGGGGCTTTAGCCGCGATATCGCGGCTAAAGCCCCTCC
>JAUXDP010000200.1 GCA_030618325.1 Methylococcaceae bacterium
GCGTGTATAGGCTGCGGCAAAGCCTGGAGTGCCGACACCCGCTATAGAATCAGTCATGGTTTTCTCTCGTGTGAAGAAGGAATAAAGTTTATCGGCAGCTTTTTATTTTTCTTTAATAGAAAACTGCAATAAATATTATTTTATTGGGATTCAGATAGTTTCAACGCGGCTTGATAAAGCGTTTTTTTTCTGGCCCCAGTAATTTCAACGGCCATAGCAACTGCAGATTTTATTGAGCATTCTTTCAAGAGTACGGTGAGTAGTTTTTCTTGTTCTGGAGAAATATCATTTTTATTTTGAGTCGGCTCAGTGCCAGCAACCAGAATGACAAATTCGCCGCGTTGCATATTTTTGTCTCGTTCAAATAGCTCCAAGGCTTGATCAACCGTTGTATTGACAATGGTTTCATATAGCTTGGTTAATTCCCTGGCTATCACGATGGTCCGTTCTCCAGGTAAAATTTCTGTAATATCTTTAATGGTTGCCAGGATTCGATGACTGGATTCATAAACCACCCAGGTATAGGGGCAATCCAGCTTGTTTTGGAAAAAAGTTTTGCGCGCGGAGGAGGTTCTTGGTAGAAACCCCTCAAACATAAACTGACTAACAGGTAGGCCGGAGGCTGAGATGGCGGCAATCAGTGCGCAAGCGCCAGGTATTGGAGAAACAGTAATTTCTGCGGCTTTAGCCAGCTTGATCAACGGTAGGCCTGGGTCGCTGATTAATGGTGTGCCAGCATCGGAAACCAACGCGATGGAAAGGCCTTGTTGCATTTTTTCGATCAATAAAGGTGATGCATGTTTTTCGTTATGTTGATGTAATGGGGTTAATTTATTACTGATGCCATAATGTTGCAATAAATGGCGCACATGACGCGTATCTTCTGCGGCAATCATGTCTACAGACTGTAAAATATCAACTGCTCTATAGCTGAGATCCGATAAATTACCTATTGGCGTTGCAACAACGTATAATTTCCCGATTTGATTAGGCATTCTGGTTTATTTGAAAAGTCGCATCTAACTCGTTCATAATGCTTCTATTGTAGCCTGTGAATAAGATAACCTAAACAAGTTGTGGAGTTATTTTTATTCGGGTTGAGGCGCTATCCACATACTTCTATGAAATATTATAAATTTTATATCCTAGTCATTAGTTTGTCTTTTATTTCCAGTTGTGCAACTGGGCCAGGAAAAAACCTTCCCTACTCCAAGGACCTGGAAAAAGCTGAGCAGCTAATGCAAAGCGGCAATTCTAAACAAGCCATTCCATATTATCAGCGGTTAGCAGATCAGCAGTCACCTTATCAAGAGCGATACCGCTTGCTGGTTATAGATTCTTTAATTAAATCTGGAAATAGTCAGGATGCTTTGGTTTATGCTAATACTATCAATCAAAATCAGCTGTTGCCACAGGAGAGAATTCATCTTAAATTGCTTTATGCCCAAATTAGTCTAAGTTCTGGCGATACAGAGAAGGCACTAGCTCTTCTGAATAGTATGCCTGTGCAAGCTCTTGAATATTCAGAGCAGCTGACTTATTTTCGAGCCAAAGCTTTTGCTTACTCGTTGGCAGGTGATTTGATGGCTAGCACCGGTGAAAGAATTAAATTGGGACAGATTATTGAAGACCCTCAAGATCAGTATGAAAATAATGTAGCCATTCTGGAAACATTAAGTTTGATGCCCTCTCATGAGCTCCAATCTTCTCAGGAACAAGCATCGGGTGATTTAAGTGGCTGGATTGCCCTAACAGGAATTTTAAAACTGAAGGGTTCTTCTGATTTTAATGCTGTACTGAATGAATGGTATCAAATGTATCCTGAGCATTCGGTAACAAATTCAGCCTTTGTAGAGACTTTTTTGGAAAGTTCCCATCATGTATTTCAACTTCCAAATTCAATAGCGATATTACTTCCTGAATCGGGGCCCTATGCTAGGGCGGCACAAGCAGTACGGGAAGGATTTATGGCTGCCTATTATCACCAACAGGATGATGCCTTTAAACCTAGTATTCAATTTTATGATAGCGCTGCGAGTAACATAACAGCCTTGTATCAACAAGCGGTAGCGGAAGGTGCGGAGCTAATTATTGGTCCGCTGAACAAAGATAAAATTGAAACACTAATTTCAACGACCGACTTGACAGTACCTGTTCTTGCGCTAAATCATATTCCCGGACTGCATCATTCCATGCTTTATCAATTTGGATTAAGTCCTATTGATGAGGCAGGCCAGTTAGCCAGTAAAGCCTGGGCAGACGGACATCGCAGGATCTTGATATTAACCTCAAATTCCAATTATGGACGACGAATTGCCCAATATTTCACCAAGGCTTGGCAGGGAATGGGGGGTGTTATGCTAGAAGCTCAAACTTATGATGCAAAAGAAACGGACTATTCTAAATCAATCATAGCTCTTCTCAATATTGATGAAAGCGAACAGCGCTATAAACGAATAAGCAGCATTATTCCTAGGGCTAAATTTACCCCGAGAAGCCGGGCAGATGTTGATGCTATTTTTATTTCTGGTTACCCTCGTGCCGCTCGGTTAATCAAGCCACAATTAATATTTCATCGAGCTAAACGAGTTCCCGTATACGCTACTTCAAGGCTATACAACGGTCGCCCAAATCCAGGCCAAGATAGCGACCTGAATGGTATTCATTTCTGCGATATTCCCTGGTTACTGAATGAAGACTATGAAGGTGAACTTAGTTTATCCACGTTGCAAAATACCTGGAAACAATTCCCTAGTATTTATTTGCGGGTGATCGCTATGGGGATAGATACCTATAATATTGTCGCTCACTTAGGGCAAATGGACAGCACTCAATACCAGGGGGCGACAGGAAACCTATTGTTGACCGCAGGTAATCGCATTAAGCGGCAACTCATGTGTGCAAAATTTGTTGAGGGTATGCCACAGCAGGCGGAATTTTTGGAAAATACTGGTGCCAATTATGAGGGTATTGGTGAAATAACAGAGCAATCTGAACTAGCTGTTGAAGATGTTGAACAGTAAGCCCCAGCATCTTGTTCAAGGAGAAAATGCAGAGGAAAAGGCGTTACAATTTCTTCTGAGTGAAGGCTTAAGCGCAGTTGGGCGAAATTATCGTTGTAAGCAAGGCGAAATTGATTTGATCATGCAGCATGATAATGCTTTGGTTTTTGTAGAAGTTAGATATAGAAAGAATGCTAACTATGGCAGTGCTCTGGAAACGGTTACCGTAAAAAAACAATCCCGTATAATAGCAGCTACATGCCATTATCTGAAAGCAAACAAACTAACAAACCCACCTGTTCGGTTCGATGTTGTTGCGATGACGGGTGATAATCTGAATTGGGTGAAAAATGCCTTTCAAGCAGGCTTTTAGGTTTAAGAGATGAGTTTACAAAATAGAGTCATAAATCATTTTTCTGACAGTATACAGGTCAAGCAAGACTCAATGGATGCATTGCCTGAAATCATTGAGTATGCGGCACAACTAATAGTTAACGCATTACTTGATGATAAAAAAGTGCTTTGTTGTGGTAATGGAGGGTCAGCAGGGGATGCTCAGCATTTTTCTTCGGAAATGCTAAATCGTTTTGAAAGAGAGCGTCCTGCGCTACCCGCTATTGCGTTAACAACAGACACATCCACCATTACTTCTATCGCCAATGACTATCATTTTGATGATATTTTTGCCAAACAACTTAGAGCTTTAGGTCAAGCCGGAGATATATTGTTGGCCTACACAACTAGTGGCAATTCAGGGAATATCGTTAAAGCTATTGCTGTAGCTCATGAAAAAGAAATGAATGTGATTGCTCTTACAGGTAAAGATGGGGGGGCGGTAGCGACCCTACTTAGTGAAGGGGATGTTGAAATTCGGATTCCTTCTGTTTCAACTGCCAGAATCCAGGAAGTTCATTTATTAATTTCGCACTGTCTGTGTGATTTGATTGATTATCAATTGTTTGGTGGCTAGGAGGCTGTCCGCGAATAGAATTCGTAGCGAGGGGAAGCCATTTTGAGTCAGATTTTTCGTTCATTTGAGGCGAATAATGGGTTATTTAACGAAAATGAACGAAAAATCTGGCCAAAAAGGCTTTTCCGCAGTAGGATTTTCTATTCTCGGACAGGCTCCTAGTACCAACTATTTATTTGAAGGTTAACTTAGTATGCGCTTAGTTTTTTTATTGATTTTTATTGTACCATTAATGTCTGGGTGTTCTTCGATCGTAGGAACGGGTAGTGCCGAAGCGACAGGGCTTGCTCTGTTCCATGATCGGCGGGATGGAGATGCTATTTTATTGGATGAAGGAATCGAAATACAGGCAGATGTTGAACGCAATAAACATAAGTCATTACGAAATAATACTCATATTAATGTTACCGCCTACAACGGCAGAGTCTTAGTAACTGGCGAAGCCACCAATAACCAGCTGCGTAATCAAATCATTAATCAAGTTCGAAGTATCAGGGGAGTAAAACTGGTCCATGATGAAATAACTATTGGCCAAAAAAGCTCTCTTAGTTCCCGTAGCAATGATGCTTTTATAACTACTAAAGTAAAAAATGCACTGACCGGTATTAAGCATATCCCAGGCTTCGATGCGACTCGTACTAAAGTAGTTACCGAAAAAAGTGTGGTTTATTTGATGGGTTTGCTTTACGAAAAAGAAGGTAAAGCTGCCATAGAAAAAGCTCGCCAAGTTAAAGGGGTGAGAAAGGTCGTCACTGTGTTTGAATATATCAATTAAATAAAGTTTACGAAAGGGATAAGTTCTTTTAAATCATTCTGGTTTTAATTGTGCTTACTCCCGCCAGCAAATATTGGGAATTATTGACTTTTACTGCTGGTATTCTTTTATCCCTGGCTTTCGCTCCTTTTGATTTTGACTATTTAGCAATTATCTCTTTAGCCATTTTATTTTCGTCCTGGGAAAGTATTTCACCGAAAAGGGCTTTACTAAGAGGTTTCTTATTTGGGTTGGGATTGTTTGGTGTCGGGATATCCTGGGTTTATGTCAGTGTGCATGACTATGGTGGAGCGAGCCTATTTATTTCAATAATTATCACCCTGATCTTTGTTAGTTTCTGGGCAGTTTTTCCAGCGCTTGCTGGTTATTTAACCTGTAAACTATTGCCGGCATCTTGTCGATTCGGCAGATTAGCTGCTATGCCCTTTGTTTGGATGCTGGTTGAATATTTTAGGGGCCAATATGTCTTAAATGGCTTCCCCTGGCTACAGATTTCATATAGCCAGTTAGAAACTCCGCTGTCTGGGTATATTCCGGTTGTAGGAGGATATGCTGTTGGATTGCTGCTATCTGCAACGGCAGCAATTCTTTTGATCGTTATTAGACATAGAAAATACATCTATGCAGGCATAGGTATCATGCTGGCAATCTGGTTGCTTGGTGGCTTTATACAAGGAAAGAATTGGACCCAGGTTCAAGGCGAACCTATAACAGTCACCATGATTCAAGGCAATGTGTCTCAAGACCAAAAATGGCGTCCCGAAAGTCGCCAAAAAATCATAAATCGGTATCAACAACTCACCTATCAACACTGGGATGCTGATCTTATTATCTGGCCTGAAACAGCTATCCCCGCTTTTCTCGATCAGGTGCGAAATAGTTTGTTGCAGCCATTGACTGAAAAAGCCAGACTAACCAATACGGATGTTATTGTTAGCCTCCCTGTCAGAAAGAATAAGAGCAAGCCATACTACAATGCTGTTTTGGTTTTAGGTCAACAGACCAGCATGTATCGTAAAGTACATTTATTGCCCTTTGGCGAATATTTACCATTTCAACCTTTGTCCGGCTATTTATTAAAGCAATTAAAAATTATGCCCATTGGTTCGTTTTCACCGGGAGACTACAATCAGCCTTTATTGACTGGCGCGGGATATCCATTCTCGACTTCGATTTGCTATGAAGATGTATTCTCAAAACTGGTAATCAAAGACTTACC
>JAUXDP010000158.1 GCA_030618325.1 Methylococcaceae bacterium
AGATTAAGGCAGTAGCAGTATTATTTTTATTTTCTTTTTCGTTTAATACTTATGCGGACGAAATAGCAAATATCATCGAGCCAAACGCTTATCTTGTTCAACCCGGTGATTTTTTGGAAGTGAATGTTTGGAAGGAAGAAGGCTTGTTACAAGATGTTTTGGTAAGGCCGGATGGAGGAATCTCGTTTCCTTTGGTGGGGGATTTTAAGGCTCAAGGACTAAGTCTTGAGCAAATTAGGGAGAAAATAAGCGAGCGTCTTTCAAAATATATTTCTGACCCAGTGGTTACAGTCTCTGCTAAACAATTATCTGGTAATAGAATTTATGTTATTGGTAAGGTTCTTAAGGCTGGAGTATATCCACTTGACCAATATGTCGATGTTATGCAAGCTTTGAGTATTGCTGGAGGAACAACACCATTTGCATCAGTTAATAATATCATCATTTTAAGACGGGATAATACAGGTAAGCAGCAAGCCATTGAGTTTGAGTATGGCGATGTTGAAGACGGTGATGATCTTGAGCAAAATATTATTTTACAAAGCGGCGATGTTGTTGTTGTACCGTAGATTTATAAATCGGGAAACAGAATTTATTAGAGATTATGAAGAAGGGAAGAATGGTCCATTCTAAGGCTATGTTTGCTAAGTTAATCCAGGCAAAAAAAAGGAGTGGCTTTCTAAAAAGGTATGTGTTGATTATTGGGGTGTTTTCTTCAGTTAATTGTTTTGCCGAGGAATGGTATATTCAGCCTTCTTTTAGTCTAAGAACAGAATATGATGACAATAAACGATTGTTCACAGATCGTTTTATTCGAAGCTTAAAAGAGAAAGGAGAGAGTATTGATCTTGGTGCCTATGGCATTATAACGACGGCAGAAGCTAAGACTGGGGTAAGATCTGAAAATTTTGATGTATCTTTCAAGGGAAAAGTAGCCGTAAAAAAATATTTTAGTGACCTGGATCTTGATAGTGAGGATTTTTTTCTGGATCTTAATTCTAGTTATAATGTAAATCAACGAAACGTTGTTGGCTTTTCAGGGAGTTATAATCAAGAGAGTACCTTGACATCCGAGCTTGATGATACTGGATTAACGCAAGATAATGTTCCCCGTCAAACTTGGAAAATCTCCCCTTATTGGATATACAACTTGTCAGAAACCAAGTTTATTCAAGCAAGCTATCTTCACCAGGATGTTAGCTACGAGCAGTCTGATATAGCACAGTTTACTGACTATGTCTATGACGTAGTTTCACTTACCTTTTCTCATCAATGGAACGAAAAACTGACAAATTCTGCCACAGCGAGTTGGTTTACAGTAAAATACCCAAGTGTTAAAAGGGAAGAGGAGCAATATAGTATTAATGGTAATTTAGACTATAATTTCTCTGAAACCTGGACTGCATCTTTGAGTGGGGGTGTGCAATATACGCAAACAGAAATTGAGGGTACTTCGGAATCTCTTGGTAGAGTAGCAGTCATTGATGCTAACAATATCCTGTTGAATAATGGTAGAGTAATATCATCCAATGGCATTAGTTTAACTAATCCTTCAGATTCTTTCGGAATAACATTCGCTGATGCTTTTATTGATCAGCCCCCTTTTTCTGATAGCCAAACAGCTTTTGTTTTTTCATTTAGTACTGAAAAGCAATTTGAAACAGGCAATATTGCTGCAAGTTATTCTAGAAGCACAAGTCCAACAGGATTTGGTAGTCTTCGGACCGTAGATAGGTTTTCCGCTGATTACCTTCATAAAATAACCAAACATTTGCATTTTTTGCTTAATGGTCAGGTGCACATTACCAAATCCACATTAAATGAAAATTCGAGTCAATTTTCGAACCAGGATAGAACTTATTATACTGTAACGCCAACTCTTCGCTGGCAATTCAATAGGCAGCTTAGTTTATCTGGCGGTTATAGATATCGCAGGCAAGAATATGAGGCTTCAAATAATGCTTCAAATGCCAACAATACTGAGAGCGTGGGCGAGTCTAATGCTGTTTTTCTCACCCTCAAGTACCAATGGGATAAATTTACCACCCAAGAGTATTAATAATCACCCCCCGACAAGCATATTGTAAGTGAATTTAGACTAGAATATATTTTATGAATAATGAATTAGTAATGGAAGAAGACATTAAGGGACTACAAGACTATATTGCCATTTTTAAGCGTAATAAACACAAGATGCTCTTGATTATGCTGGGTTTATTTTTGGTATCGATTATTGTTGCATTAACCTGGCCACCAACTTATAAATCGACAGCAATCATACTGATTGAGCAGCAGGAAATACCCCAGGATCTAGTGAGGTCTACAGTGACTAGTTATGCAGATCAACGTATTCAGGTGATCAGTCAGAGGGTCATGAGTTCGGCTAATCTAAAAAAAATCATTAAAAAATATAAATTGTATCAGGACGAAATAAAAAAGGACCCCATCTCTGTTGTTGTTGAAGAGATGCGTGAAGACATTCGTTTAGATATGGTAAGCGCAGATGTTGTAGACCCGATAAGTGGCAGGCCAACTCAAGCTACGATCGCATTTACTTTGTCATTCGAACATGAGTCACCGAAGCAAGCCCAACAGGTAGCAAATGAACTTGTCAATCTGTATTTAAGTGAAAATTTGAAACGGCGTTCTGAAATTGCCTCAGAAGCTACCAGCTTTTTGGCCATTGAGGCGGATAAACTTAACCAACAAATTACTATCCTGGAAACTGACCTAGCCATTTTTAAAGAAAAAAATGCTTCAAGTCTCCCTGAATTGCAGCAATTGAATATGAATTTGATGGATCGTACTGAGCAGCAGATCATGGATACTGATCGGCAGATAAATTCACTTAACGAACGTATCCTGTACCTCGAAGCGGAGCTGGTTCAAATAGAACCTAATATGTCCATTTATTCTGCGACTGGGGAGCGTATTTACGGTTCGCAAGATCGTCTTAAGTCATTGCAGGCAGAGTACGTGGGATTAAAGGCCAGATATTCCAGTACTCACCCTGATGTACTTAAAATGAAAAAAGAAATATCCGCTTTGGAAAAGGAAGTGGGTGGAATCAGTAAAGAAGAAATTGTTACTCAACTAAAAGATAAGCGGGGAGAGTTGGCAACATTAACTGAAAAATATTCATCAGAGCATCCCGATGTCAAAAAACTGCGGCAAATTGTCAGCAATTTACAAGCAGAGTTAAAACAACCTGTACGTAAAACTGTCGTAAACACAAAACCAGATAATCCGGCTTACATACAGTTGCAAGCACAGTTAAATGCAGCTAGAGCAGACCTCAGAGCAATGCGGGGTTCAAAAGATAAGTTGCTGGATAAGGTAGATAATTATCAGGAAGGCTTATTAAAAGCACCACAAGTCGAACGTGAATATTTTGATTTAACGCGAAACTATGACAATGCTGTGCTTAAATATCGTGAAGTAAAAGCCAAGCAAATGGAGGCTGATATGGCTCAGGCTATGGAAAAAGATCGAAAAGCGGAACGTTTCTCTTTGATTGAGCCACCTTTGTTTCCAGAGAAGCCCGATAAGCCTAATCGATTAGTTATTACCTTTCTAGGTTTTATACTGTCCATAGGTTCTGCTTTAGCGTATGCCCTATTAAAGGAAAGTATGAACTCATATATATACGGCTCAAAAGGACTATTGGCTGCAACTGGAGCGTCACCTCTGGTTGTGGTTCCCTATATAGAAAATGATGAAGACCTGGAAAAAGCAAAACTACTGAAACGTAAGGTAATCTATTTCAGTATTGCTGCGTTTGTTATTTTACCTTTATTGTTTCATTTTATTATTATGCCACTAGATGTTTTATGGTACGTAATCAACAGAAAACTGGGTATTTAGATCTATACTAATATAGATGGTTAACTGGATCAGATTTGAGTTTAAGTTTTAAACTTACAAACGAAATGAATAACTTTAGGAAAGCAGATGGAACTTATACAACAAGCCTTAGATAAAGCAAAGAAACAACGTGATGCGGCAAAAGAAGCTCAGCAAAATCATGTTGCAACTGAAGCACCGAAAAGCAAATCAATAGCCACGGATGCAATTGCCTATTCACAAACCCAAAATGTAGAAATATCAAAGAATGAGTTACTCCAAAATCGGGTTGTGGCAGCGATACAGAATGACCCAAGAGGAGATGTTTATAAAATCCTCAGAACTAAAGTTTTACAACGGATGCGGGCTAAAGGGTCTAACGTTCTGGCCGTTACTAGTCCAGTTTCGGGAGCCGGCAAGTCTTTAACTGCGGCTAATCTGGCTATCAGTATAGCAATGGATGCAAATTATTCTGTACTACTGGTTGATCTGGACTTGAGACATCCAGAACTTCATAACTATTTCGGTTTGTCACCTGAATACGGTTTGGGTGATTATTTTCATGGCGATCAATCTATTTCAGATATTCTCATACACCCAGGTCTAGAATCATTAGTCATTTTGCCAGCAGGCCGTTCTTTAGAAAGATCCTCCGATCTGTTGTCAACGCCTAAAATGTTAGAACTAGCAAATGAATTAAAACATCGTTATCCTGATCGGATTGTGGTGGTAGACCTACCGCCACTATTGCAAACAGATGATGCCATGATGTTTATGCCCAATGTCGATGCCTGTTTGCTGGTTGTGGCGGAAGGTGAAAATACCACAGATGAAGTGCAGAGGAGTATAGAATTAATTGATGAAACGAAATTCTTAGGTACTGTTTTGAATAAATCGGTGGAGGAAAATTCACCACAATATTACTAATTTATCGCAATTATGTGCGTGCAATACCTCTATTCTGTCTTTATCTTTAGTTGATAATAAAAAAAATCAAATGTACACCGAGCACTATGGGTTCACGGAAAAGCCCTTTTCATTAACACCTGACCCTTCATTTTTATATTTAAGCAAACAGCATAAAATGGCAATGACCATGTTGCTTTATGGTTTGCAAAGTCAAGCTGGGGTGACTGTTATAAGTGGTGAAGTAGGCTCAGGGAAAACCACCTTAATCAGAGAGATCCTCAATCACATGGATGATGATATAAATGTTGGATTGATTTCGAATGCCCATAATTCGTTTGGTAATTTATTGCAATGGGTATTGATGGCTTTTGACATTAAATCTGAAGCAACAGATAAAGCAACTTTGTATCGGGTGTTTGTTGATTTTTTAATTAAAGAATATGCCAATAACAAACGAACTGTTTTGATTATTGATGAAGCGCAAAATATAGATATTGAAACACTTGAAGAATTGCGGTTGCTCTCAAATATAAATGCCGATAAACATTTGGTTCTGCAATTAGTACTTATTGGTCAACCAGAATTGCTGGAAACCCTACAACTTCATGAATTAAGGCAGCTTGCACAAAGAGTCTCTGTTGATTACAAATTAAAGCCTTTAGGATATAGGGAAACGAAAGCCTACATTCAACACCGATTGATAGTGGCAAATGGTAATAATGAAGATTTGTTTGATAAATATGCTATGGCCGCCATTTATTACCATAGTTATGGAGTTCCACGCCTAATTAATACTTTATGTGACTTTGCACTGGTCTATGGCTTTGCAGAAAATGCCCGCCAGATTCATCTTGAGTTGATGATAGATGTCATTAAAGATAAACAACAAGGAGGCGTTTTTCCTGTTATTACGACAGAAAATAAAGAGCAGGCAGCAGTCAGAAAACTTGTTAAAGAACAAAAAGGGATCGATCTAGTATTTGGGTATGAGGAAGAACAAGAAGAAGATATCACCGAATTATAAGCTCGTTTAATTTGTTAGAGTAATAAAATTGGTGTATTTCAACAGAAGTAGTTAATTGGACGTTAAAAACACATATGTTCCAAATATTTCTGTCAGATACACTAGTACACCCATCAATTTCCAGCTAAAGAGCCTGGAGTAAAATATAGATGAAAATATTAGTAACAGGTGGCGCTGGCTTTATTGGTTCGGCTGTCATTAGGCAATATATCAACGAGACTCACCATGAAATTGTAAATTTAGATTTGCTGACTTATGCAGGCAATCTGGAGTCGTTATCTGGTGTAGATATCAATGATCGATATCAATTTGTCCAAATTGATATTAGGGATAAACATGCAGTAGAGGACATTTTTCAGCAACACCAACCGGATGTAGTTATGCATCTAGCAGCCGAATCTCATGTGGATCGCTCAATTGATGCCCCAGCCGACTTTATCTTGACTAACATTGTAGGTACTTATAATCTCCTAAATGTATCAAAAAATTATTGGGAAAATTTGCAACCTGAAAAGCAAAGCCAGTTTCGTTTCCACCATATTTCAACGGATGAAGTATATGGAGATCTTGGGGCAAATGATTTTTTTACCGAAACGACTCGCTACGATCCCAGTTCCCCTTATTCTGCGAGTAAAGCATCCTCTGATCATTTGGTTAGATCCTGGTATCGAACCTACGGGCTTCCGATAATAATTACTAACTGTTCTAATAATTACGGATGCTATCAATTTCCAGAAAAGTTAATACCACTGATAATACTAAATGGGATGGCAGGAAAACCTTTGCCAATATATGGAAAGGGCAATCAAATTAGGGATTGGTTACATGTTGACGATCATGCAAGAGCCCTTCGACTGGTATTGGAGAAAGGAGCAATCGGTGAAACTTATAATATTGGTGGACACAACGAAAAGACTAATCTGGAGGTTGTAAAAACAATTTGCGCGTTACTTGATCAGTGTTTCCCTGAGTCACCTAATAAACCGCATGAATCCTTAATAACCCATGTCAAAGACAGGCCGGGGCATGATGTTCGATACGCTATTGATGCCAAAAAAATTTCTAACGATCTTGACTGGATACCCCAAGAAACATTTACGACGGGGATAGAAAAAACTGTCAAATGGTACATAGACAATCAGGTTTGGTGTCAACGTGTTTTGGACGGGAGTTATCGAGGTGAGCGTTTGGGGTTAGGTGAATCTACCAAAAATCATAATAAATAATGGGTCTTTCTGGCAAGGTTGTACCTGATAATGCACTTCCAAATGCCTCTTGCAGCATTACCATACGGGTGTGATTAAAAGTGAAGTAAACATATCAAGCCGCTATTTTCGCTAGATTATCCCAGTAGTCATCCCAAAAACAATTTGCTCGATTAAGTTGTAGTGACAGCATATAATCAATGCTG
>JAUXDP010000302.1 GCA_030618325.1 Methylococcaceae bacterium
CTCTAATAATTGCCTTTTTGTCCGATTTCGGCGTTGGATAATTTTCTGCGATCCTCATGTATTCCATATACACTGCGGTTCTCGAAAATCATCCGCCTTGAACTCGAACAAAAATTCGAATTATTAGAGGTACCCTTAAATTACTTTTCCTTTTTGGTCTCAATCTTGCTTGATATGTCGCTAACACATACTCGGAGTCAATTATGCGTCACATCCAAAATATCTTACTAAGTATCGCTATTTTTACGTTTGTTACTGCAAGCAACGCACAGCAACAAACACAATCCTTTGAAGAACAAGCTGAGGAAATTGCCGGTGAAGTTAAAGTTAATCTTACTCAGGGGTTAGCTGGGATATATGGTTTTTTTAAAATGACTGAAAATAAAGCCAATAACATCATGTTCCAAACACGCGAAGGCTTTGACCAGATAATTTATGGTGCACAGAAACAATATCTTGATAAAAATCAACATCATGAACAACATAAAGACAGTGATTTTTGTGTTTACTCAGTTTATCATTGTCAAGCGCCTTAATCTTAGAATAACGCTGTCTGTTTCAGAAACTAATCGACTTTGGCACCTAAATATTTATCGTATTTTTCGACAATGCCATCAAAACTGCCATCTTTTATCATTTCGGTTATCGCCTGATTAAAATCGGCCACTATTTTTTTCGCATTTGGGTTTTGCTTACTCACCGCGATATGTAGACTTCTTTGAGATAAAGGTTTGCTCAAGAATTCCATTTGTTGGGCATATCCACTCATATATTGATTAATTTCATAGCGAAGAGCTCTCTCATCACCTAAAGTTAGATCAATTTCTCCCTTCGTTAATTTTAATAGGTTTTGAACAATATGATTCTGGGGGATTTTGATCAAGATTTGGGACTCAAGAAATGCTTCATCATAAGCGTAGTCTTTTACTACGCCGATTAGATACCCAGTTAAGTCATCCAGGTTCTGGTATTTCGCTTCAGTATTTTTCATCTTAATGAACTTTATCTGGTTCACTAGATAAGGGGTACTGAAGAGCAGCATTTTTTCCCTTTCCGGAGTTTTCCAGATCGAAGTGACAACATCGTAAACACCGATTTCAACACCTTCTAACACCCTGGGCCAGGTTTCAATGTTCGGCCTTGTTTGATAACCTTTTAGCTTTAAAGCCGTTTCCACTATTTCCATGGCCAGGCCTTTAGTATCTTGGTTTTTATCAATATAGGGAGGCCAATTACTACCCACAAGACCTAAAGATTCAGCTGCAAGCCCCAAGCTGACCATCTGCCAGAAAAAAAGTATAAAAATCAATTTCTTCATATTATTTTACCTTTGAATTTAACAAATAACAGCTCAGGTTTTGCCAAAAGTAATATTGGTCTATAATGCATTCTTAACATTAAGCTTCAACTATGGGCGGAAACTATGGAAATAAAAACCAGATTTTTTGGCAACCAAACGATTAACCCTGATAGTATCATTACTTTTCCTGAAGGTATTCCAGGTTTCGAAAAAGAAAAGCGCTATAAATTATTTCATCAAGAAGGTAGCGATAAAATCTACTGGCTGCAATCCGTTGATGATGAAAATCTAAGTTTTTCCGTTACTCAACCTGGGCATTTTAAAATTAATTACCAATTTGTGCTATCGGATGATGAACAAGTGACCTTAAAAGCTGATGAAGCAGCAGAACTAGTATTTTTAATTTTGCTACATCAAGAAGAATCTTCTTCCGACCAGCCACCTACCGTCAAAGGCTCAATTAACTCACCACTGGTAATCAATACAAAAAGTCGTATCGGTATCCAGAAAAATTTGCGTAATGCTGAGCAAAGTATCATTTTGAGTGAAAATAACAATCAAATTGACGTTTCAGAAGCATAACCTCCCCCTTAATATAACAATTAATAACGATATGGACACCTCTTCCAAAAAAGTTATCCTTGCTGCTCTGGCTGGCAACACACTGGTAGCTATCACAAAATTTATCGCTGCATCAATCACTGGTAGCTCTGCCATGATATCAGAAGCGATCCATTCTGTGGTTGATACAGGAAACCAGGGCTTGTTATTGTATGGTTTGAAACGTGCGCAAAAACCTGCCGATGCAAACTTCCCTTTCGGGCATGGCAAAGAAATCTACTTTTGGAGCTTTGTTGTTGCTATTTTGATTTTTGCCGTTGGCGCTGGACTTTCCATTTACGAAGGCATTCACAGTCTTAACAACCCAAAACCGATGGACAATGTTTATGTCAATTATATAGTCCTGGTCATCGCCATGTTATTTGAAGGTGCCGCTTGGTATTTTGCATTTAAAGAATTCACCAAAACCAAAGGCAAATGGGGTTATATTGATGCCGTTAAACATGGTAAAGATCCATCCCTTTTTATGGTGTTATTTGAAGACTCTGCTGCCATGATAGGGCTGGCAATCGCCTTTATAGGTATTTTACTTGGCCAAATAACTGGCAATCCTATGTATGATGCTATTGCTTCTATTTTAATTGGCTGTATTCTTGCTGGCACTGCCATCTGGCTCGCTTATGAAACCAAAGGGTTGTTAATTGGTGAAAGTGCCAAACCGGAAATCGTCGAGGCAATTCATGAGCAAGCCAACACCCATGGAATTGTTGACCAGGTTAACGAAATATTGACTATGCATATGGGACCTGACTTCATTCTAGTCAACTTAAGCCTGGATTTTTCAGATACTGCCACAGCTGGCAATGTTGAAAAAACTATCTCTGATATTGATAAACAACTAAAAAAACAGTTCCCGGAAATTAAGCGTATTTTTATCGAGGCGGAAGCGAGTGCTAAAGCTTAATCTTCCTTAAGAACCTATTCAAGATAGTTGTACACAGCGGCTGACTCACAATTTTCCAATCATGGTTTGAATTTCTTCCATAACTCACTATTCTGTAGCCAAAGTGAAAACTTTGACTACATCCTTGTGGAATAGATACCCCGCACAATCTCGCTCTAGCTGTTTCAATCATGGCATCCAGCCAAACAATTAGGTTTATTCTGAATCGTCACCACCTCTCTTCCTGAGAAATATAATATTGTAAAAATACCTGCCTTTTAAAATAGTAACAGGCTCGATTCTTAGGGAATCTTCCAAGTAGGAATTTACTTAATACTAATAATAACGATTTCTATTAGCAGAATAAACTCAACTTAGCTAGTTCGCGTCTATAAATTATAACGCATTGAATAATATGAAAAAACCTGGCTATTAGGCGAGAAAAATCCGGCGTAGTTTGGTATAATTATGATCTAAGCCATTGAATCATAAAGAAA
>JAUXDP010000167.1 GCA_030618325.1 Methylococcaceae bacterium
GCCAAAAACACAGAACTTAAAATAATTCCAGGTACACCACCAATACTGGCCCAAAACAGCATCCGCCACTGCACTTTAATACGCAATAAAATAATAGTTATAGAAGCAGCCGTCATCCCGATGCTTTGAATGGCCAATGAAAAAATCTTCGCATCATGCGGTGGGATATTCAATAACTTGGTAAACACCGGAAAAGCAATGGCACCCCCACCTTCACTGGTCGCCCCTGCGATAAAAGACCCAAAAACCATAGTCAGCGAAACTGGCCAGTTTTGTTCAAGCAGTTCTAGCGTATTAGGCGAAGTATAGTAAAACCAGATTAACCAGAAAATAGCAATGGCGATAAAACAAATAGTGAAAGGATGTTTCACTTTGTACAAAAATAATGCATCATAAACCGCTTTCTTTGAGACTCGACCTTTCCCAGTCGATGTTGAACGAATTAACAAAGGAATTTTTCCGTATGCTTAAAATACTGAACTAACTAACCATGTTATTATCCTAGAAATTTCAGTTGAGTGCGGAATTATACTTCCTCGGTCACGGATCACTGCCATTAAGTTAAGAAAACAAGTAGGTTGGGCAAAGAAGGAACGACGTGCCCAACACAGTTTTGTTGGGCACGCTACGCTTTGCCCAACCTACATAATTACGAAATATTCCTTAACTTAATGGCATTGATGGTCACGGATGCGGTTTTCTTAGAGGTCAAGAGAACATTTAAATCCACGGTTGTTGATGCGTAATAGATATATTTTATTGGGTTATAGGGTAAATGGGTTATATGGATTACCGATTTTTTGGACAAGGAAAAAAAGTATTAATCATTATCGCTTTGACTGTAATTATAAGTAGCTGTGGTTTGATCCCCGACCATAGGATTGAACCACTTAGTATGGATATTCCCAAGCAATGGCGAAGCGGTGCGAGCTCATCAGGCACCCTCTCAAATGCTTGGTTAAAGGATTTTAACGCCCCAAACTTAGAGTCTTTAGTGACTGAAGCATTGCTACATAACTATGACCTAATGGCCGCGGCAGCAAGAGTCAAATCAGCCCAAGCAATAGCTAAAATAAATGGCGCTGATCGTTTCCCTCAACTATCAGCAGGATTTGATGCTGGCAGATCACAACGAAACTCTACAGGAGGTTTTCGTATTGCTAACGCCCGTTCTAACAGTTTTGGCATAGACTTTACCTTGAATTGGGAGCTGGATGTCTGGGGGAAACTACAAAACCAAACACAAGCAGCAGAACTGGATTTTAATGCTTCGGAATCTGATTATCATGCAGCACGCTTATCGTTAGCAGCAAATGTTACAAAATCCTGGTTTAATTTAATTGAGGCATGGCTTCAATCTGATCTGCTGAAAAAAAAGGTAACCGCATTTGAAAATGCTCGCCAGATTATAGAAGACGGCTATTCCATCGGTATAAACAGCGCCTTGGATGTCCGTTTGGCAAGAGCCAATGTTGCAGGTGCAGAAAGTCAGCTAAATGCCCAGAAAATACTACTCGATAACGCCACAAGAGCTTTGGAAATTTTATTGGGCAGATATCCTAGCGCTGAAATCAACACCGCTGAAAAATTACCCATCTTGAATCAGCCTGTCACAGCAGGATTACCCATTGCATTACTCAGACGAAGGCCGGATTTACTGGCTGCAGAAAAACGATTGGCGGCAACCGATCAACGAGTCAGTCAAGCCATAAAAAGCTTTTTACCTACCTTTAGTTTTGCTGCCAGCGGAGGCACCAGCACCAGTGATATTCGGGATGTTCTGGATTATGAAGCCTTAGTCTGGAATATTATCGGTAATTTGGCGCAACCTATTTTTCAGGGGGGGCGCTTAATTGCTCAGAAAGCCCAGGCCGATGCTAATAATCAGGAAGCACTGGCCAATTATGGCCAGATCGTGTTACAAGCTTTTTTTGAAGTGGAAACCACGATCAAGGCAGAACAATTGCTACAGAAACAGGAATTGGCATTACAGGTTGCCGCTAAAGAATCCGTAGAAGCAGAAAGCCTGGCACTGGAAGAATATACTTCAGGCATTGTCGATATGATTACCCTGCTTGAATCGCAGCGGCGTTCTTACGATGCCCAAAGCGCGTTATTAGAAATATCCAATCAGCGCTTATTGAATCGCGTTAATCTATACCTTGCTTTAGGTGGCTCATTTTCAGAAAATGAGGCCGACCACCCTACCCCACAAAACAATAGCTCCGACCAGGCAGAAGATCAACACCTGCCTGTTCACGACATCACCCAGGAATAGTTCATGGAATGGAAAAAAGTATTGCTACCGCTGCTCATTTTGTTAGGTGCTTTAGTTATCAGCCTGCTCATAATGCAATCCTCGGAAAATCCGGAGCGGAGAACACGAAAAACTCCTGTCACTACTGTTGATGTCACACCATTAAAAAAACAAAATTTTCAAATTACCATTCGGACTCAGGGCACAGTTAGACCTCGTACCGAAAGCACATTGATCCCGGAAGTTTCTGGTCGCATCATCAAAACCTCTAAAAACTTCAGAGAGGGTGCTTTTTTTGAGGCAGGTGAAGAACTCTTGCAAATAGAGGGGAGTAATTACCAAATTGCGGTAACCGTTGCCGAAGCACAACTGGCTGAAGCGCAACTGTCTTTTGCCGAGGAAAAAGCTTTGGCAGACCAGGCACTCAAAAACTGGCACCGACTGGGGAAAACCACATCACCCACGGCTTTAGTTTTACATAAACCCCAGTTAGCGCGTGCCAAAGCCGGTGTCGCATCCGCCAAGGCATTGTTAAAACAAGCGCAGCTCAATTTAAATCGTACCCGAGTAATAGCACCTTATGCAGGTCGCGTTTTAGAACAACCCGTTGATATCGGACAATACGTTTCGCCAGGAACTGTTCTAGCGAAAATTTACGCGGTTGATTATGCCGAAATTCGTTTGCCGCTAAGCAACCGACAACTTGAATTTGTTGAAATACCCGAAAGCTATCGAGGTGAATCTGACTCCCAAAAACAGAGCACTGAAGTCACTCTGACTGTCAATTTAGGTAGTCAACAACATCAATGGTTGGGTTCTATTGTCAGGGCAGAAGGTACTTATGATATTAAAAGCCGTCGTTTATTTGTAGTGGCTCAAGTTGAAAATCCTTATGGCCGTGAACAACCACAAAAACCACCTCTTAAAGTTGGGCAGTATGTAGAAGCACAAATTAAAGGTAAAACGCTGAAAGATATATTTGTAATCCCAAGATCCGCGGTCAGAGAAAATTCACAGATTTTACTGGTCGATAAGCACAACAAACTTCAGATGCGTTCTATCAAAGCTATTTGGGAGGATGATCAGATCATAGTTATCAACAGTGGCATTACAGAAGGTGAATTGCTTTGTTTAACATCGGTTACCTTCGCCGCCCAAGGAATAACGGTTAAGCCGATGCTTAACGGCAAACCGTTATTCTCCAAAGAAACTGGTAAACATAAACCCTCCAAGCGGAAGGACTCGTAATTCATGAGCGGTTTAATTCGATGGTTCACTATCAATGATGTTGCGGCCAATTTATTGATGCTTTTAATTATATTGGCTGGCCTGTATTCCTATCCAAAAATTCCGATGGAAATTTTGCCTCGCTTTGATACGGATAGCATTGGCATCAGGGTTACCTACGAAGGGGCAACACCGACTGAAATGGAAGAAAATGTCATCATTCGGATTGAACAGGAGATTCAAGATATTGAAGGCATCAAGCACATTCGTTCAGCAGCAATGGAAGGAGTGGGTGATATCGAAATCGAAGTACTTCCCGGTTACGATGAACGGGAAATGAAGGAGGATATCAAAAGCCGGATTGATAATATCGAAACTTTTCCAGAAGAAATGGTTCGCCCAACGGTGTCCATTAACCAGCGAAATGTAGATGTCATTAGTGTCGTTGTTGCTGGTGAACTCAGTGAGCGAGAACTAAGACAAATTGCTGAGAAAGTTGCCGTTGATCTCCGTTCAAAGCCTGAAATCAGCCAGGTGGAATTGCTGGGTGCTCGCAATTATGAAATTTCAATCGAAATCTCCGAACAGTCACTCAAGCGCTATGGCTTAACCTTTAAAGAAATTGGTGATGCCATCAGGCGCAGCTCAGTAGATGTTCCTGCTGGGCAGATTAGAACCAAAGGTGGAGATATTCTGTTGAGCACCCCAGGATTGGCTCATAGCAAAGAAGATTTTGCCAAAATTGTCATTTTGACTGATGAGCATGGAACCCGCTTAACTTTGAGTGAAATTGCTGAAATCAAGGATGGTTTCGCCGAGGGCCAGGTGATTTCACGTTATCAGGGTCAATCAGCACTAATGCTCAATATTACCCGGGTGAGTAATGAAAACGCCATCCATATAGCTGAGTCGGTTAAACAATATGTGCTGGAAGCACAAGACCAGTTTCCGCCGACAGTTAGTATCAGTTATTGGCGTGACCGCTCCAAAAGTATTAAAGGTCGAATTGGCTTGTTGTTTAACAATGCAGTTCAAGGTGGGATACTGGTCTTTATACTATTAACCCTATTTTTAAGATTAAAAATTGCCTTCTGGGTATGCGTAGGTATTCCGGTAAGTTTTTTTGGTGTAATTGCCTTAATGCCAACACTGGGCATTTCGATAAATCTTGTCAGTACCTTCGCATTTATAGTGGTACTCGGTATAATTGTTGATGATGCTATCGTCACGGGTGAAAGTATTGCCACCCACCAGAAAGCATCCAGCAATCCATTGGAAGCCACTATCAGTGGTGTTAAAGAAGTGGCCATGCCTGTTACCTTTGGAGTTATGACCACGGTAGTCGCTTTTTTGCCTCTGCTTACTATTGAAGGTAACCGCGGAAAAATTTTTGCCCCCATCGCACTGGTTGTTGTACCCGCGTTGCTATTTTCATTACTAGAAACCAAATTAATCCTTCCGGCACATCTTAAGCACATTAAACCCGTTACACCTGAAAATGAAAACAATTGGCTGAATCTAGTCCAAAATGGTTGTAGTTTTTACTTAAGCCAATTTATTAATGAAACGTATAAACCCTTTCTGGCTAAAATCATTGCACAACGGTATTTAACTGTTTCTGTATTTCTTGGTTTAGCAATGGTTCTATTAAGCTTGGTTGCCAGTGGTCGAATGGGGTTTACTTTTTTTCCTCGCGTTGAAAGTGAAGTGGCTACCGCTGCGGTGGTTTTCCCAGTAGGTACACCCTTTGAAATCACCGAAAAACACACTCGGAAAATTGCCGAAGCGGCGCATCAGTTACAAAAAAAATATTCCAGCAAAGATACAGATACCAATGTCATCAAAGCCGTATATTCCGTAGCAGGCCATCCTTCCTGGCAAGGAATTCCCCGCCCTCATGTTGGCAAAGTACGATTTGAAGTGATGCCTCCAGAGCTAAGAGAACCTTACATTTCTGTTGGCCAATTGACTAAGGAATGGCGAAAAATGATTGGCATTATCCCCGGCGTGGAAGAATTAAATTTTCGATCGGAAATAGGCCACCGAAATCCAATCGACATTCAGATTCAATCCGATAATTTACTGCAATTATCTAATTTAGCAGTAGAAATTAAGCAGCGCTTGTCAACTTTCGAAGGAATTGATGATATCTATGATAATTCTGATGCGGGGAAACAGGAAATCCGGTTGGCAATTAAACCTCAGGCAGAGCTGTTAGGGTTAACCTTGCAAGATCTTGCCACCCAGGTCAGGCAGGCATTTTATGGCCTGGAAGTTCAGCGCATTCAACGTAACAAGGAAGATGTTAAAGTCATGCTGCGTTACCCTCTTGAGAAACGTACGTCCCTCAGTAATCTTGAATCCATGTTGATTCGTACCAGTACGGGTATCGAAGTGCCATTCACCGATGTTGCTGAAATCAAACATGGCAGAAGTAACACCACTATTCAACGTGTAGATAGTCACAGAAGCCTTAATATTAAAGCCGATATTAATAAAGAAAAAGGTAATGCTGGGTTGATAGAACAAGAGATTGGAGTCTTTATGCGGGAATTGCTGGTCAAATACCCCGACGTACAATATTCACAAGAAGGTGAAGCTAGAGAACAACAGGAATCCTTTCGCAGTCTGCTTTTGGGCGGTATTTTTATTGCTGTTTGTATCTATGCTCTGTTGGCAATACCTTTTAAATCTTATTTCCAACCTTTGGTGGTCATGTTCGTTATTCCCTTTGGCTTGATTGGCGCGATACTAGGGCACCTGATAATGAATGTAAACCTGAGCATCAGCAGCTTACTAGGCATGCTGGCATTATCTGGAGTGGTCATCAATGACAGCCTGGTTTTAATAGACCGCTTTAACCAGCTAAGACAAACAGGCAAAGGCGTAGTAGATGCGATTATACAAGCTGGATGTAACCGCTTTCGCGCTATATTACTAACCTCGCTGACCACTTTTGCTGGCTTGCTGCCGCTTATTTTTGAAAAAGGTACCCAAGCACAATTCCTGATTCCTATGGCAGTTTCTTTGGGCTATGGCATATTGTTTGCCACTTTGATTACGCTGGTTCTAGTACCTGCTATTAGCGTAATTCTTGAAGATATGCGTATGGGTAGCCGGTGGGTAAAAAATCGGGTTTTGTAGTAATATTGCTACTACTGGGATGTAGAGAAAAATGAAACTGCGTAGCTTTTGTGTGCACCTGAAATGCCATAAGCGTCATATCCCCGGGCACTTATGAAAACTGGAAGCGCAAATTCATCCAACAGAAAGAAAAGGTCAATAAAGTCATTTCAAAAAAGATCGAGGACTTAACCGAATAAAGATGGATCCTGATAGATTATTAAAGGCTGTCACGGGTCTTGTTGACCTGGTCGAAAAACTTCGAGGTCCCGGCGGCTGTCCGTGGGATGCAAAGCAGACCGATGCCACCATCAAATTATACCTGCTTGAAGAGGCCTATGAGGTCCTGGATGCCATCGAAAAGACCTCCCCTCC
>JAUXDP010000229.1 GCA_030618325.1 Methylococcaceae bacterium
AACGAGAGGTAAATTACAATCTCAATGGGTCTTAATTCTGATATTTTCCAAAGGTTTCGCTAAGAATCCTGGTTTCAACTACTTTAAAGCATCAGTGTTGATCAACAAAGGCTAAGCTGTTTTTTGGAGGCTATTAGTTTATGCCCCTGAAATTAAGGTAACGATAATCTACATTCTGTAAACATAGCAATATATATGCCATTTTTGTGATTTAGGTAGTTCTGTATAGAAGTGATATGTTTTGCATTACTCATGGAGCTAGCTTTAAATGCCGCTATTGGTCGAAAATATATCGAATCACGAGAGGGGAGGGGTAGGTTTAATGCTAGTTCTGTTGTGTGATAAATAAGGTAGTGCAGTCTTATGCTAGGAGGAGGATATTTGTAAAATAATTAAACTATGTTATATAACGTTATTTTTATGTGTCATTTAACTCTTTTTTGGAAAAAAATTGTTACAGATGGAGGTTGGAGTTGGAATGATATTTAAATTGTTTTTTTTTTCAGCATGTTGAATTTCTAGGTATTTTTGGCGTGAAAATTGCTTGTCTGTAAGGGGCTTTGTTTTTTTGTGATTTACCGATAAAAATGTATAAATTGATTTGCTTTACTGTTTCTTTTATTTTTTGCCAATATTGTTTTGCTGCGGTACCTGGAGAATCTGCTCCTGCGTGCGAAGCTAAAATAATGGGCACTAATCAGGCTCTAAACCTGAATGATTTTAACAATAAAGTCGTTTTAATCGATTTTTGGGCGACTTGGTGCCCACCTTGTAAGCAGTCAATACCTTTTTTTAATGCGTTGAGGAATGAATTTCAAGATGAAGGGTTTGAAATTGTTGCAATCAGCGTTGACGAAAATTTGAGTGACGTAAAAAAATATCTGGAAACCAATCCCGTTGATTATGTAATGGCATATGATTCGTCTGGCGATTGCCCTAGTAAATACGGTGTAAAAGCTATGCCCTCATCCTATTTTATTGATAGGCATGGAAAAATACGCGAAGTACACCTTGGGTTTCGAAGGATAGATGAGATGGGAATTCGTGCCCGTGTCGTTGAATTATTAAAGGAGGAAAACTAAATGATAAGAAAAGCACCATTTATAAAATATTATTTGATTTTCGCAACATTCCTTATGGTCGTAACCCAATCTGGCTGTTCTGTTGCACCGTGGGAACGCGGAAATCTGGCAAAAAAACAAATGCTGATTATACCGAACCCAAACCGTACTGCATTGCGTCTGCATGTCTTTGACAGTAAAGAGTCTTCCCAAGGAGGTATGGGAGCAGCAGGTGGTGGATGTGGCTGTAATTAAAAAAAATAAAGTGCTATCGGCTTTTACCTGCGCAGCTTTGGGTTTGCCTGGTATGGAGGTGAAGTCGGCTGTTCCCACCGTAGAAGCTGAAGTAAACCTGCAGTATGGGTATTACAAAGAGCAAGGTGAACGGATGCGTGCCGAAGTTTTTCATAGTGATTTTGTGATGCCTTTTGCAGATCGGCTTGAATTGACTTTCAGTTCAGACTTCGATACTTATGTTGGCGCTACGCCACTTTATAGTTTACCAGATGCTGCGCCTGATGTTGTGGCTGCAGCTTCGGGTGAGTTTGAGGCTGCTTGGCATATGGCATCGCCTTTATTATTTTCTCCTGAAAGTACAGAAATTGAAAATGCTATTGCACAGGAGATCGTAAATAGGGAAGGGTTTAATTATTTTGTTGATCCTTTTAATGGGAACTTTAATGCCAAGTCGGAATTTAATAAAGAAGGAAAGGTTAGGACGATTGAGAGTTTTCTTAATTTTCCGCAGGGATCTATAGGAAATCCATATCAGGTTATGGCTGACCAGCCAAGAGAAAGCCGAAATATGCCTATTTTAGGTGCTAACCTATTTTTTGGTCTTGTTAAATTAGGTCTGTCAGGTGGTTTTTCAAACGAGCCAGATTTTAAATCTGCTTTTGGGTCTACTCAACTAAGCTGGGAATTGAATAATAAATTAACCACACTGTCAGCGGGATATGGGCTAACTGGTAATGAGATTACCCGTAATGGTGGACATGGTTCAGGTCACCATAGCGGGTTTAGCGAAGAACTAGATGAGAAAAGTACTTTTAATAGATTTACCTTGGGGCTTTCACAAATTTTGTCTAAAAATACTTTGCTTCAATTAAATGGGGGATTCACCAGTCAGCGCGGTTATTTAAGTAACCCATACAAGTTTGTTTATGTGCGAGGTGAAATCACTGCGGAGGAGTATTATGATTTACTGGAAGAAACTCAGCTTTCGGATGGTGACTGGGCGAAATATACAGATTTAGAAGTGGTGGGTGTGGAGATTTTTCGGGAAAATAGGCCTGAGTCACGTGATCAGTGGTTTTTTGCCACTCAGTTAAATCAACATATCCCCGCACTTGATGCTTCACTACATTTTAATTATCGTTATTATAATGACAGCTGGAAAATTAGCTCACATACTTTTGAATTAACCTGGTACCAGTCTTTACCATTCGGAATTACAGTAACACCTAACGTGCGCTATTATTCTCAGTCTAGCGCAGAATTTTTTGCGCCTTATTTTCTTGCACCACGTGCAGATGGTCATTATTCCAGTGATTATCGTTTGTCTGATTTTGGTAAGATCAGTAGTGGTTTATCTGTCAGCAAGCAATTTGCTAAAGGTGTCCGTTTAGATGCTGGATTTGAATATTATATTCATAAAGGTTCTTTAAAACTAGGAGGGGATGGCGTGGATGATTATGCTGACATCTCCTCCTATTTACTGAATGCTTCATTAAATGTCAATTTATCTAGTTTAGGGCAAATTATGGGGGGGCATAAGGGACACGATATGCATGCTCATCATGGTAGTCACCCTCCTGCTGGGGTTATGGCGGGACATACGTTAGGTAAAGCTGGGGATATGATGATTGGCTACCAGTTTATGTATGGCGATAGGGCAGGTGATACGGTAAGAGGAATATCCAATGCCAGTAATCAGTCAATCGTAAATAATGCTTGTTTAGGAAAATTGTGTAATTCCAAGGCAAGAGAAATGACGATGTATATGCATATGTTTAATTTTATGTATGCACCGACTGATTGGTTAAATTTAATGCTAATGCCACAAATTATTAGTATGGAAATGGATATGGGGATCTTGCCAGGTGCTGATCCAGATGAGGCACATGAAGGCGCGCATATATCTGAGGGGCTTGGTGACACTCTGATGATGGGGCTATTTAAATTATTTGATAATCCAAATCATCATGTACATCTTGGTGTTGGAGTAAGTGCGCCAACAGGTGAGACTAATGCTACTTTAAGTGGCGTTGAAGATGATGATTTGCAAGGTTATGGTATGCAATTAGGTAGTGGAACTTGGGATTTTAAGCCTAGTTTAACTTATACCGGTCAAGTTAATAGCTGGAATTGGGGCGCTCAAGTAAGTGGGGTTAAACGGTTGCAGCATCGAAATAAGGACGGTTATGTACTTGGGGATGAAATCCAGGGTTCTGTTTGGGGAGGGTATAGCCTTTTACCATGGCTTTCGGGGTCTGTACGTGGTGTTTATACTGCTCAGGGTGCTGTCAGGGGCCAGTATAACGGTTCGAGCCTTCTTTCAGCGCCTACAGATTTTCCAGCAAATTATGGCGGTCAATTTTGGGATGTGGGTATTGGTATGAGTGTTTCAATACCTACGGGTGATATGGCTGGAAATAGCTTTAGCGTAGAATGGTTACAACCTGTTAAGCATGATTATAATGGTTACCAGCTGGAAAAAGATGGTTCTTTATCCGTTCGCTGGGGCTATGCCTTTTAAAATATTTGCCACTGAAATGACATGCTTTTTTGTATGCTACACTAGTGAATATATGTTAAATAAAAATGGTGTAAGTAATTTTGTAGAGTTTTAGATGTTTAAAGTTATTTACGTTAGTGGATTCGAATAAAATAAAAGTATGAATGTATCAATAAAAGAAAACCTGGGGCTGTATGTCTCTTTGTGTATAGTCGCTTTATTACTAGGCTTTATGTTTAGTGATGCGTTGCAATATATGGCTCATCAATGGGAGTCAGAGGAATATAGTCATGGATATCTAATTCCTGTTATTTCCTTTTGGTTTATTTGGAGTAATAGAGGGGCGGTTAGCAAGCATTTGGGTGAGGGTGGTTGGTTTGGTGTCTTTATCGTTGTGGTTGGTTTATTTGTTGGGTTAATGGGCGAATTAGCCTCGTTATATATAGTGACTCAGTATGCTTTTTTATTGATTCTATATGGATTAGCTTTATCTCTAATTGGATGGAAAGGAACTCGATTATTGTGGTTTCCTTTGGCCTATCTGTTTTTTATGATTCCGTTGCCTGGTTTTTTATACAATAATCTTTCGTCTCAGCTACAGTTGATTTCGTCTCAATTAGGCGTTATGGTCATTCGTTTATTTGATATTAGTGTTTTTTTACAAGGTAATGTTATTGATTTAGGCGTATATAAATTACAAGTTGTTGAGGCTTGTAGCGGTCTTCGATATTTGTTTCCACTGACTAGCTTCGGCTTTTTGTGCGCCTATTTTTTTAGAGCAAAACTCTGGATGCGTGTGGTGGTTTTTTTAACGACTTTGCCGATTACCGTCCTTATGAACAGTCTAAGGATAGGCATTATTGGTGTTTTGGTTGAGTATGGAGGCATTGAGCAGGCGGAAGGTTTTTTGCATGATTTTGAAGGCTGGGTTATTTTTATTGGCTGTTTAGCGGTATTGTTTGCAGAGATGTGGCTGATGGTTAAGCTGTTTATGCCAGGTAAAACGTTTTCTGATGTGTTTGTGGTTGATGCAGAAATTTCAAGTGAGGCTTTGGTTGAGAATGCTAAGGTTATTACAAATAGTAATAATTCAATTTTTGGTCTGTCAAAGCCATATCTGGCTGCTTGTGTTTTACTGCTGTTGATGTTACCTCTTTCCATTCTGTTGGGTGGTAGAGAGGATGTGACGCCTAATAGACTACGTTTCGCTACTTTTCCATTACATGTTGAATCATGGAAAGGTGTTGAGGTGGGGATGGAGCAAAAATTCATAGATACCTTGAAGTTTGATGATTACATTATTGGTAATTATTCACAAAAGGGTGATAGGTTACCTGTGAATTTTTATGTGGCTTATTATGCCTCTCAACGTAAAGGTGCTTCAGCTCATTCGCC
>JAUXDP010000257.1 GCA_030618325.1 Methylococcaceae bacterium
GTGGAGAGTTTCTTTTTATCTTTTCCGCCCTGCCGGAGGTAATCAAAGGCTTCGCACAAAAAGCCTGCCGAACCGGCCGCACCATCGTAAATAGTCTCGCCCACTTGCGGTTGCAGTACATCAATCATGGCGCGAATAAGTGGCCGCGGGGTGTAATATTCACCACCGTTGCGCCCCGCATTGCCCATGTTTTTGATTTTGGTTTCGTAAAGGTGAGAGAGTTCGTGCTTTTCTTCCTGTGAGCGAAAGCGTAATTCATCAACCTTCTCTAAGGCATCACGCAGCGAATAACCGCTTTGAATTTTATTTTTTATTTCCCCAAATATTTCACCAATTTTGTATTCAATGGTGTTTGGGCTGGGTGCACGCTGTTTAAAGGCTTTTAGATAGGGGAATAATTCGCCATCAACATAGTCCATTAAATCATCGCCGGTTAAGGCATTATTATGGTCAAACTGTCCTGCTGAATCTTTAGGTGCCGCCCATGTTCCCCAGCGGTGTTGTGGGTCGATTATGTATGAGTAGTCTTCGCCGAGTAGTTCGGCCTCCAGGGATTTTTCGTGTTCGAGATCGTCAAGGTATTTTAGGAACAACATCCATGAAGTTTGTTCGGTGTAGTCTAGCTCGCTGGAGCAGCCTGCATCTTTATGGAGAATATCGTCGATATTTTTGAAGGTTTGTTCGAACATGGGGTTACTAAATTCCTAACGATGCAAATAAGGTTTTGGGCAAATATACTTCACAGGGTAAAAACCTTCGCTCACTTTGAAAAAATGGCCTTTTACCCGGCTGAGATAGAAAATCCCTATTATTATAGTTCTTAAACCTAGAGAAATCAGTTGAGCGCGGATTTATAGTGCAAGATATTGGTTTCGCAGGGCTTTAAAAAAATCTGAGCTCCACCCATAGGTCAAGTGGGTATTTTTTTGAAGTGCTGTGGGATCAAGAGCTAGTACTAGAAACCGTGAGCAACTGATTTTTCTAGGTTAAAAGCACTGCTTGATTAGTTTCTAACAAAAAAGGTGCTGTGGTTATTCTGGAAATACATCGGAATGCTTTGCTCTCTCGTATCAATAAAATTAGCACCCTCCGCGCCGACACAGAAAATCACAAAATACCGTTTATTCACGATATTTCGTGATTAAGTAGCAACTGTATTTCCTCCCCCTTCTGCCAAGGCAAATCTCAACATATTGTTTTAAATTAAGTTAAATATTTTTTAAGCTTCTGGCACGACTCCTGCAATAGTTATATCGAACTTAACTATTCAGGAATAAAATCATGTCAGAATTTACTCTTCATACCTTGGATACTGCGCCACAGGCATCCAGAAAGATATTACAAAACACAGAAAAGCAGCTGGGATTTATTCCTAATCTATTTGCTGCTTTTGCTGAATCGCCAGCCACATTGGAAGCCTACCAAGTCCTGACTGTGCTATTCGATAAAACTGCCTTTACTGTAACCGAACGGCAATTGGTTCTGCTCAGTATTAGCCGCTTCCGCAACTGTTCTTATTGTCTGGCGGCTCACGGCACACTGGCCAAAATGCAGAAGATATCCCCAGAAATCATCCATGCCGTGTATTACAACCAACCATTAACTGATACCAAACTGGAGGCATTAAGAACCTTTACCCGAGCGGTTTTAGAAGCAAATGGCTGGGTTGATCAAAAAGCACTGCAAGCATTTTATCAGGCTGGCTATCAAAAACAGCATGTTCTGGACGTGGTATTGGGTATCAGCTTTAAAACACTCAGTAACTACGTAAACCACATTAATGACACACCGATTGATGCAGCATTTTTATCGGGTATACCGGATAGCGAAAATTCTGTCACGGTCTAGTACAACTGTAACTTTGGATTAATGTATGGAAGAACCAATTTAAAAGAATTTTGAAGAAGAGAATTTTTTATTTCTCCTCACCCAACCCTCCCCAGCAAGGGAGGGCTTTTAAACAAGAGGTAATAATTATGGAAAACAGACCACCACAGCCCCCTTTCACACTGGAAACGGCAATGGAAAAAGTACAACTGGCAGAGAATGGCTGGAATACTAAAG
The DNA here is from genome assembly GCA_030618325.1 of Methylococcaceae bacterium. Classification (GTDB taxonomy): domain Bacteria; phylum Pseudomonadota; class Gammaproteobacteria; order Methylococcales; family Methylomonadaceae; genus JALSJK01. The sequence continues at coordinate 2,065 of JAUXDP010000257.1, forward strand.
ATCCCGCAAAAGTTGCTAGCGCTTACACTATTGATTGCCAATGGCGGAACCGTGCAGAAATTTTTTCTGGTCGGGAAATGATCATTGAATTTCTAACCCGTAAATGGGAAAAGGAACTGAATTACCGACTAAAAAAAGAACTCTGGTGTTTTGCCGATAACCGTATCGCTGTGACTTTTCGTTATGAATGGCACGACGATTCAGGTCAATGGTATCGCTCCTATGGAAACGAACTTTGGGAGTTTGCCGAAAATGGTCTGATGCAACAACGCATTGCCAGCATTAACGACAAACCTATTATCGCATCTGAACGCGAATTTTATTAACTATACTTTGCGCGGCTACGGATGCGGATTTTATAGCGAGTTGATTTTTGTCGATAGCAAGGCGCTGAAATGGGCGCATAGTAAGCTACGCAACTATTTTAGCAACGCAGCCTATCGGCAAAAATCAACCGATAGAAAACCGCATCCGTGACCGTGCGAAGTATATAATCTGGAGATTATTATGAACCAAGTCAAAATACTTACTAGCCCTAGTTGCAGTTATTGTCATGCAGCCAAAGATCTGTTGCAGCGCGAAGGGATCGCCTATCAGGAAGTTGAAGCATTCAAGGATAGTGAACAAACGCAACAGCTTTTAACTCAAAGCGGGCAACGTACCTTCCCACAAATTTTTATTAACGAAAAACCGATAGGAGGATTTACCGAATTATCAAAACTAGTAAGAGATAGTGAATTTAATCTACCTCACTTCAAGTCTTTAAATTAAAACTTCTTAGGTGGTTTGATGGAATAACAAACCGCCTTAATTTAGGAGAAAAAATCATGATCACTCAAACAACAAATATTATAAAGGTTGTTTTAGTCAGTCTAATCTTTAACGTTGGATTATCACAGACATCTGTTGCCGCGCATCCATTACCATTAGGTGGCATTAAATATAAAACAGTCTCCATTGATGGATTAGATATTTTTTACCGTGAAGCCGGCAATCCAAAGCATCCAACCATTTTGCTATTACATGGTTTCCCCACGTCTTCGCATATGTTTCGCGACCTGATACCGGCATTAGCTGATCGATTTCATCTTATCGCGCCGGACTATCCAGGATATGGCTACAGTTCAATGCCTACAGTCGATAAGTTCAACTATACCTTTGATAACCTTGCCAACGTAGTTGATAAATTTATTGATAAAGTCGGCCTGGAGAAATATAGCTTGTACCTGATGGATTACGGTGCACCGATTGGTTTTCGTATCGCAACAAATCATCCAGAACGTATTGAAGCGCTAATCATTCAGAATGGAAATGCATACGTTGAAGGAATTGATAATAACTTCTGGGAACCCATAAAAGCCTATTGGAAAGATCGTGGTGCTGTCAATCAGGGACTCGATAATGATTGGTGGAAAAACGTTAAGGCTGCCTACAAGAAACCGAACATGACTAATGATGAAGCGTTGCGTTTTCTATTTACATTGGGTGCTACTAAATGGCAATACACCAATGGTGTACGTAATGTTGAATCCATTAACCCTGACAATTGGAATCATGTTCAGTCATTATTGGATCGTGAGGGTAATAACGCCATTCAACTTCAGCTTTTCTATAGCTATGGTTCGAATCCGCCACTCTATCCACAATGGCAAGCATACTTTCGTAAATATCAACCCCCTACTCTGATTGTTTGGGGCAAAAACGATGAAATTTTCCCTGCAGAAGGTGCTCATCCTTACAAACGGGATTTAAAAGAGGTTGATTTTCATCTTCTGGATACCGGACATTTTGCTCTGGAAGAAGATGGTGAGGTGATCGCTCAACATATTAGACGCTTTCTTGGTGTGAAAAAAGTAGCAATAGCTAATAATCAATGAGACATCATGTCTCTCTATTTTGAAACAGGCCGCCGATAAAACCATTGCTGGATCTCGGCGACCTGTGTAGTACAAGTTTGGAGAATCATCATGAAACAATATGCAAGTGATATAGCGTTTACAGATAGTGTCAAAGCCATACAAACACGTCAAGGCTCAAGGAATTCTTATGCAAAAATTGAGAAAGAATGGTGGCCAGACAGTATTTCACCAGAGCTAGCCAATTTTATTTCAGAACGTGATTCTTTCTATATGGCAACCGTCAATAGTGAAGGGCAGCCTTATATTCAGCATCGTGGTGGAGCGAAAGGATTTCTAAGAGTGCTTAATGATCATACTTTGGGTTTTGCTGATTTTCGGGGTAATCGTCAATATATTTCATACGGAAACCTAGAGGAAAATAATAAAGTTTGCCTATTCCTTATGGACTATCCAAATCGAACCAGAATCAAG
>JAUXDP010000205.1 GCA_030618325.1 Methylococcaceae bacterium
AGTAAGCTGACATCGCCTGCTGATACTGGGTTTCAGCCATCAATACTGCCGCACCTGAAATCTGTAAGGTCTGATGTTTTTTTAACGCTGTATGAATACATTGTTCAAGCGTTAGATCCTTGTACAGAGAAGAATCCGCGTGGTTCACTAGAGGTACAACACACATACCTAACAGAAAAATTATTCTTATTTTCATTTTTCCAATAGTAAACGGTATTCTATACTCGCCACACCCTGCTCCCAGCAACAGAAGTAATTAAAATGGTTGTTGGGCGTGGTGACATTACAATTATCTTATGAATAAGACCTTTTAATTTCCAAAACAATCAGTCTTTAAATTGATTACGAATGGCAATTATTTCGGCATAATTAATTGTAAACACATCAACAACTGCTGGATCGAATTGTTTGGTTTTTTTCTCCTGAATATAGGTAAGAATTGCTTCATCAGACCAAGGCTCTTTGTAGACCCGTTTGCTTCCCAGTGCGTCAAAAACATCAACCAGGGCGACAATACGACCTTCGATAGAAATATCTTCTCCAACAAGGCCATTAGGATATCCGGAGCCATCAAAATGCTCATGGTGCTCATGAGCTATCTTCGCCGCCATTTGCATTAATGGCTTTTCTGATACCTTTAGAATATTGAAGCCCAATTTAGAGTGGGTTTTCATGATAATGAATTCATTTTTAGTCAAACGACCAGGCTTATGCAAGATAGCATCTGAAATACCAATTTTTCCAATATCGTGCATCGGCGAGGTAATCTTCAACATCTGGGAGAATTCATCACTTAATCCATATTTTTCAGCTAAAAACTTGGAAATTAATGCTACCCGTTGTAAATGCTTGCCAGTCTCCTGGCTTCGATTTTCAACTAATTCACCCATCAAGTAGATAAATTCTTTTTGAGTATCCAGAATCTGTTCATTCAATTGCACTGACTCGGAAATATCCTGACTGATCGTCAAATATGAATGAATCTTACCTTGCAAGTCGTAAAGGCCAACAATAATTGTGCTCAATGTTATTACAGGTCCTTCATTCAAACTGATTTTTATCAATTCCGTACTATGTCCTTTAGATTTAACGTTATTGAAAATATTTTCCTCAAAAAGAATACGGTCTTGAGAATTCTTACATTCCAATAACAGCTCGCAAAAAACCTGTCCGATTAAGTCTTTGGGTTGACAGTTTAAACTGGAACTAAAGTTTTGATTAGCACTTCTAATTTTCCCATCCGGACCAACAACACACAACGAAGTACCAACTTCCAATGCTCGCTCATATTCAGCAAGAAAATGTTTTTGTTGTTTCAAGTCTTTTTTGAGATCAATAGACAACAATTCTTGTTTATCTAACAAGTTAGCAACATCAACCAACAAGGCTACAAATTCTTCAACTTGGCCATTTTCATCGACTATAGCCGTTACGGTAACATCGACAACAAAAGTATCTCCATTTTTTGCCTTGTTTTTAACTACTCCGTGCCATTTTTTTTCTCTTGATAATAGTTTCTGAAAGTCAAAAAAGCTTTTTGCCTGATCATCAAGTTGATACAAAAATGGATAAACATTTCCTGCTAATTCCTCCCGACTATAACCCGACAAAGCACAAAACCGATCATTGGCATAAGTTATTTCACCATTATGGTCAAATTTCACTACTACCGCCTGCTCATCGACCATCAGTTTATATTGGTCAAGCAGTTTGTGGCTTCTCTTTATTTCAGCTTCCAGTTGTAATTGCTTAGCAATTTTTACCAGTTGCTCCATCAATGTCTCAATACCGAGCGGCTTGGTTAAATAGTGTTGAATCCCAAGCTCCATGGCCCGAAACACATATTCAACATCACTATAAGCACTAATGACAATGATATTTTGTTCTGGTGAAATCAACCTGATCTCGGCTGCCATAGCTAAACCACACATCCCAGACATTCTAATATCCGTTATGACGACATGAGGCTTATTTTTTTTGTACAACTTAAGCCCTTCGCAACCACTGCTTGCGACATAGAGCTCCTTAACTTGATTTTCTAATGCGATCTCAAGTTCTTCTCGAGTTTCAGCATCATCTTCAACATACAAAACCCGTAGACTTGCCAAAGAATTCAAATTAAGATTTTTTACCATAACGCTTATATAAACAAATAATGAATTTGCTCTACTTTTCCTTAATCAGGCCTCAGTTGCTGAATTTGACGATGCAGGACTATCCACGCCCCCAACATGCCTAGACCCGATGAGGTTATCAGTAATACTAATGTCTCTTTCAAGTTCAAATAACGGACATTCAGGCGTTCATCATACAATTCAGAAAGTTGCTCAAAAGGATGCTGTAGTAACAATACAATCACCGTAATCAAAACCCAAGCGCTTAAACCAGCAATAAATCCGTACCAAAAACCGGAATATATAAATGGCCTCTGGATAAAGCCATGAGTGGCGCCAACCAGTTTTGCGATCAACACTTCTTCTTTACGGTTTTGTAATTCTAAACGTATGGTATTACCAGCAATAAATACTATGGCTAACGCCAATATGCTGTTTAAAATCACAACACTTCGATCCGCGAGCTGTATCATTGCTTGCAGACGCTTTAGCCATTCCATATCCACACGAGCAAAATCTACCTCAGGTATTTGTTCCAGTTCCGACACCAGTTCTTTAAACAGAGTATCATCTGTTAACGCATCTTTAGGAAGCACTTGAATGACGTTTGGTAATGGGTTACCCGTTAATGCATCCATCGCATCACCAAACCCGCTATATAATTTAAATTCTTCCATCGCCTGCTGCTTGGAAATAAATAAAATATTGTTCACCTTCGGGTTACTTGCCAATTCATCAGCAAGTTTACGCCCATTATCTACTGTTATTCCAGGTTTTAAAAATATTGATATCTGATTACTGGCCTCAAGATTGCCGGTTAGTTGCTGGATATTAGCCAGCAAAAGATAAAACCCTCCCGCCAATGTAATAGCTAAGCCTAATACTGCAACCGTCATGCTAAATGTTACGGGCGACCGTATCAAACGCCCTAAACTGGAAAATAATGCTTGGGCATGAAGCCGTCCATAAGCTTTAATTTGATCACCAAAACCCATTTGCAAAGAATGCTTACGCTTTGCCTTATATTTCATTTTAACCTTGCAGTAGGCGACCATGATCTAAATGCAACACTCGATTATGCATTTTATCGATCAGAGCCTTATCATGACTTGCAATGAGGATTGTAACACCAACTTGTTGAAATTGAGAAAATAAGTCCATAATTTCTGCTGACAATTCAGGATCCAGATTACCGGTCGGCTCATCAGCCAAGATCATTTTCGGCTTATTCACCACAGCTCGGGCAATGCCGACGCGCTGTTGCTCACCCCCTGATAAAGTGATTGGATACTTTGTTTCTTTACCTGACAGACCTACTTTATCCAGGGAAGCACGAACTCGCCTCGCAATTTCATGATAACCATTTCCAGCTACAACCAAAGGCAACGCGACATTATCAAAAACGGTTCTTTCCTGAAGCAATTTGTAATCCTGAAATATAAGCCCTAACTTACGCCTAACAAAGGGAATCTGTTTTTCTGTAATTCGATTAATATTTTGACCGTCAAAAATAATTTGCCCACGTGTACATTTCTCCATACCAGCAATGAGTTTTAACAGGGTGCTTTTTCCAGCTCCCGAATGACCTGTTAAAAAAACCATCTCCCCTTGCTCTAGCTGAAAGCTGACATCCGACAACGCATCTTCCGCATCAGGATACCTTTTGAATACGCGGTCAAATACCAACATTAAGTTTCTGTTGCAAACAAGGCATCTACGAATTGCTCAGCATGAAAATCCTGTAAATCATCAATCCCCTCACCGACTCCAATATACCGAATAGGCAAGCCAAACTGCTTTGCAAGGGCAAAAATCACACCTCCTTTCGCTGTACCATCCAATTTGGTTAAGGCAATACCCGTTAGTTCCACTGTCTCATTGAATATCCTGGTTTGTGATAGGGCATTTTGCCCCGTTCCCGCATCCAGTACCAACAATACTTCATGAGGCGCACTGTCATCGACTTTTGCCATGATGCGTTTAACTTTTTTTAACTCATCCATTAAATTGGATTTGGTATGTAGTCTTCCTGCTGTATCCGCTATCAACACATCCACGCCTTTAGCCTTGGCAGACTCTACTCCGTCATAGATGACAGAAGCAGAATCTGCTCCAGTATGCTGAGCAATCACTTGGATTTTATTTCTTTCTCCCCAGGCTTGAAGTTGCTCTACTGCTGCTGCTCTAAACGTATCTCCAGCCGCCAACATTACACTTAAACCTTGAGCTTGAAGGCGCTTGGCCAGTTTCCCGATGGTTGTCGTTTTACCCACACCATTAACGCCAACAACTAATATAACGAAAGGTGATTCCTGCCTGGGGATATTTAGAGGCTTGTTACAAGGCTCCAAAATCTCTAACAATTCTTGTTTCAATGCGCCTGATAATGCTTCCGCATCACGTAATTGGCTATGCTTAACCCGTTCGGTCAATTTACCAATAATTTCGCTGCTGGCATCGACACCAATATCAGCCATGATTAAACTGTTTTCTATTTCTTCCAGTAAATCATCGTCTATGGTTTTTTGCTTAAGCGATAAACCTGACAATACCCCGCCTAGACCAGAGCGGGTTTTCTGTAATTGCGATCTTAACCGTAAATATAAAGATTCAGGCTCAGGTTCTACATAAACCTCTTCAACTATTTCAGTCGGAATGCCAACAGGAATCGGCTCACCGCCATCAAAGCGTGATTCGATAGCGGGTTCTTGCTTATCAATTGAATGGCTATATTTGCTATAAAAACCAATATATATCAGTGGCAACATTAACAATGCAGCAAACCCGTTATGCATGACTGCTGACCAAATCGGTAAACCCAGTTTAATATTGGCAATTCCTAAACCAATCTGAATGAACAATAACACCGCTAAGAGCAATCCACCCTTTCGAACCGGTCTTGGCTTATTGCTGGATGTGGCATTTAGCATTAACCCGCTTAATACTAGAAATGTTACAACTGACACCACTCTATGCAACCAATGTATTGCGACCTGACCATCGTAAGATAAAGTCCCCTGGTATCCAGTTATCAAACCATCAAAGATATTCAGCGCATTATAATAATTGACTTGTGGCCACCAACTGCCATTACATTGAGGGAAATCCATGCAGGCTAATGCTGCTGTATTGGTACTCACCCAGCCACCCAGAAAAATCTGGGCAAATAGCACCAGTGTGACTACAAACAGGAAGCCCTTGTGTACACCATTCAGATTGTAACCTCGAGCTATCCCTTTTCTACTGCGTAGAAATATCCAGAAAATCAGCCAAAATGACAATAAACCCATAAGCAGATGGCTGGTAACGATAACCGGCATCACTTTCATTGTGACCGTCCACATCCCTAGCGCTGCTTGCAAGCCAATTAATACCAGCAACGACAACGATGAAGTAATGGCTGCGATCCGAAATGATTTTTCACGCCAAGCCAAAAGGTTCAACACAAGCACAAATAGACTTAGTATCCCGGCGACATAGCGGTGTCCCATTTCTTTCCAGGCCTTGGCTACATCCAAAGAACTGTCCGGGAATGCCTGTTTTGCCTGTTCGGCAAACGCGGCATCATTACTAACCATGGCTTTGCCATAACATCCCGGCCAATCTGGACAGCCTAAACCCGCATCACTTAGACGCACATAAGCACCTAATACGATAACAGTAAATGCTAAAATCAAACAAAAGAGAGTAATACTTCGAAACATATGTTTTTT
>JAUXDP010000134.1 GCA_030618325.1 Methylococcaceae bacterium
GATACACAAGAATTCGATTGATATAATCAAGAGGCACAACATCTGCTACTGTCCCCAAAGCTACATAATCCAGAAGTTGAGCCAAATTGGGTTCTTGAATCTCCTTCTGTTTAAACCAGCCTTGCTCTCGTAACCGGTTCCGCAAAGCCATCAGCACATAAAAAATAACCCCGACTCCTGCCAATGAACCCGATGGAAATTCCTGATCGGGTAGATTTGGATTAACAATCGCATCAGCTTCGGGCAAAACCTCACCCGCTAGATGATGATCCGTAACCAACACATCCATGCCGAGTTGTTTAGCCACAGCTACGCCTTCAATACTGGAAATTCCATTATCTACTGTAATTAAAACATCTGGTTTTTCCTCGGCTGCCAGCTTAACAATCTCCGGGGTTAACCCATACCCATATTCAAATCGATTGGGAACTATAAAAGAGACATTCTTCGCACCAAGCAACCCCAGCCCTTTGACAGCAACAGCACAACTGGTCGCTCCATCAGCATCGAAATCAGCAATAATAATTATGTTTTTTTGCTGCTCAATCACGGAAATTAATTGTGTAACCATTGCTTCCATACCCGAAAGCAACCAGGGTGACGGTAACTGACTTAAAGAATAGTTAAGTTCGTCACCAGCCTGCACACCTCGCGCTAGTAGAACACGCTTGATAACCGGGTGAAAATCAGTAAATTCCTTGCCCGAATTATGTACAGGACGCGAGACTATTTTTTTTGTTAAACCTAAATAATGCATTTATTACTATTGTTAATACCGGAGAAATAGGAGATATTTGTTCCTAGAAGACTAAAACAACTCTACATTATCATCTAGATCACCACTTTGCTCGACCACTTCTGTTGCTAGACTAGCAATATATGCATCAAGTAATTCCTGCTGTTTTGCAGTGACTGAATTTAGATTTGTCAGAATAAACGTTAGTGCTTGACGAATTTCTCGACCAGCATCCATTTTCTTCATTGCCTCATCAATTGCCGAATCAACCCGGCTAAGCAAATATTCCTCCTGATCTTCTTCTAGGCCCATACGTAAAAAATCATCACTAAGTTCGTGTACCAGATTATTCATAGTTGCCGTACTTGCTTTATGATTCTTAACGATTGTTGTTCCTAGATTAAATAAACTTTGGCGTATCATTTTAAAAGAGTCCATTTGATGAAGACTTTGCTGAGTAAGTGCCTCCTGTGTACCTAGAGAATTAACCTTTGCATTAACAGCCGAAAGTAAAATGGGTAATAGGTCTTTAATTCTGCCATAGCGTTCTGGATCATCTAAAGGCATATTTTTAACCAATAGACTGATTCTTGGATAATTAATAATTGTACGGCCACCAAAGTCCAAAAAACGTGCTTCCTTATCACACATTTCTATTAGTTCTTTTTCTAAAGGACTGACAGAACTGTCTGATGAATACCACAAACTTTGATCATTTTCGATAATCATGGCACAACAATTCAGAGATATCTGATCCAAGCTGTCAAGAAGGCCTTGCGCCAAATCATTTATATTTTGGTAAGTTAAGCTTTTTTCTAGAAACCTCATTGCCACAGCCAGCTCACCCGCTCCGGTCATTGCTGTTATGGCGGTACTTTGTGCTAATAAATATTGCTGACGAAGTTCTTGCTTTTCTAAGTGATACTTGATGAGGACATTAATCCGAGTGAGTAAAAATTCTGCTTCAAACGGTTTGACTATATAATCATCAGCCCCGACTTCATAGCCTTGCAGACGTTCCCGCAAGGAACCATGGGAAGATAAAAAAACAATGGGAATTTCTTTCGTCGCTTCTAAACTGCGTAGACGATCACAAACTTCATAGCCATTTATTCCTGGCATTTCTACGTCCAGAAGAATAATACCTGGAACTCTGCGCGTTGCCTCTTCAATCCCAGACTCTCCATCGTCAGCAGTTCTAACTTTCAAGGAATTTGATTCAAGCGCCTTGACAATCATTTTCTGGACGAATTTATCATCATCAATAGCTAAAACATCTATTTGATCATCCATACTTTCACTCTGTACATAACAAAACTTCCTAATCCTAAGAACTATTGTTTGCCTTGAATGGTGGAACAGGATAAAGCAGAAAAAATATTTTCAATAACAATTTCTTCTCGGGCTCATATTCCTGCGTGAAAATGTATTTCTGCTTATAAAGATAGCATCACATGTGTTCCCTATCAAGAACGATGGGAACGAAAAAAATAACTCGCAAAAGCTCCGCGATCATATTATGCGAAGCATAAAAGATAGGAATTGTTTACATTTGATCAAGAATCGCCCGCTTAACAGAATCCAGCGTTGCCTCAACCGCAACGGGTTGATCATCTGCACATTGTGTAATCGCTACATCCGGATCTTTTAACCCATTGCCCGTTAATGTACAAACAATTCTGCTGCCTTCGGGAATTTTCCCTGAGGCTATATCCTTTAATGCCCCCGCCAATGAAGCTGCTGAGGCTGGCTCACAAAAGATACCCTCATGCGAGGCCAACATTTTTTGTGCGGCTAAAATCTTGTCATCCGTAAAGCAATCAAACCATCCTCCTGATTCCTTTTGTGCTGCCCAGGCATAATCCCAGGATTGTGGGTGACCAATACGAATAGCAGTCGCTACTGTTTCAGGATTATCGATCATCGCTCCAGAAATAAAAGGTGCCGCCCCAGCTGCTTGATACCCGCACATTACCGGTCTTTTTTCCGTAACAGCTGGCAAATTATCAGAATCTGTCGAATACTCTTTATAACCTTTCCAATAAGCCGTAATATTTCCTGCATTACCAACCGGCAGGCAATGATAATCTGGTGCATCACCTAGTTCATCAATAATTTCAAATGCTGCAGTTTTCTGGCCATCAATCCTGAATGGATTGATTGAGTTAACAATCGTAACCGGCGCATGATCGACAATTTCCTTAACCAGCCTCATACCCGCATCAAAATTATCTTTAATCTGAATAATTTTGGCACCATACATTAAGGTCTGCGCCAGTTTTCCTAAAGCGATTTTACCTTCTGGAATCAGTACAAAAGCGGTAATACCTGCCCTCACCGCATAAGCAGCCGCAGATGCAGAGGTATTGCCTGTTGATGCGCAAATAACAGCCTGACCACCCTCTTCCACAGCTTTTGTTATTGCCATCGTCATGCCGCGATCTTTAAAGGAGCCGGTTGGATTCAACCCCTCATATTTCACAAAAATTTCAACGTCCTTATTGATTAACTTAGGAATATTTTCAAGTTGAATCAAAGGGGTGTTACCTTCACCTATACTGATAATTCGAGTGGATTCAGAAATAGGTAGTCGGTCTTTATATCGCTCAATCAGACCTGTGTAGTGTTTTCTCATTATTATGTTTTATCCTAGTGTTTCAACACGAATACGCGTTACTTGACCGGTAACAGCCTGCAATTTTTCTATTTCAGAAATTGCGGCATTCATTTCTTTTTCGAGGGTTTTCTGGGTTAGCATAATCACAGGCACTGAAGATTCGCCTTCAATCGGCTCTTTCTGAATCATGGCCTCAATGCTGATTTGATGTGTCGCTAAAATCCGCGTTATATCAGCCAATACACCCGGTTTATCTTCAGCTGTTAAGCGTAGGTAATAGGCTGTAACCACCTGCTCCATCGGTAACACTGGAATATCTGCCATGGCATTGGCCTGAAAAGCCAAGTGCGGCACTCTGTTTTCAGGGTCGCTGGTCAAAGCTCTGACCACATCAATTACATCGGCAACTACAGCAGACGCAGTGGGTTCCGCCCCCGCGCCAGCTCCATAATATAAAGTTGGGCCTACGGCATCCCCCTGCACTAAAACAGCGTTCATAACTCCATCAACATTAGCGATCAGGCGACGTTCCGGAATCAATGTTGGATGCACTCTAAGTTCAATTCCTGCCGTTGTTTTACGGGCCACCCCTAAGTGTTTAATCCGATAACCTAATTGTTCCGCATACTCGACATCGGTACGAGCAATTTTGGTGATCCCTTCAGTAAAAATCTTTTCGAACTGCAATGGAATTCCGAATGCAATAGAAGCCAGAATAGTCAGCTTATGTCCGGCATCAATACCCTCAACATCAAAAGTTGGGTCAGCTTCGGCATAACCTAATGCTTGAGCCTCAGCCAAAACATCATCAAAATCTCTACCTTTATCGCGCATTTCGCTTAAGATAAAGTTGCCTGTACCATTAATTATCCCAGCTAACCATTCAATCCGGTTGCCACTAAGACCTTCCCGGATTGCCTTGATAATCGGGATACCACCCGCAACAGCGGCCTCAAAAGCAACTACGACTCCTTTCTCGCTGGCTTTAGTGAACAATTCATTTCCATGTAAAGCAATCAAAGCTTTATTTGCGGTTACCACATGCTTACCATTATCTATGGCCTTTAAAACCAAATCCTTGGCTACACCATCACCACCAATCAATTCCAGAATAATATCAATTTCTGGATCATTGATAATGTCATAGGAATCAGTCGTCAATTCAATTCCGATAGTATCGCAAATACGCTGCTGATCAAGGCTTCTAACCGAGGCTTTGGTAACCAAAATACCACGGCCTGCCCTACGGAATATTTCTTCGGCATTACGTTTCAGAACATTCACGGTTCCACCACCGACAGTACCTAAACCCAATACACCTACTTTTACCGGTTTCAAATCAAAAGCTCCTTGATATATTATTAAATCACGCCATCTTTTTTCAACATGGCACGAATGCCTCGTATCGCCTGCCTGGATCGATGTTCGTTTTCAATCAAACTGAATCGAACATGACCATCGCCGTACTGCCCAAAACCAATACCAGGAGAAACCGCAACTTTCGCATCTAGCAACACTTTTTTGGAAAACTCTAGCGACCCCATCTCCCTGTATGGCTCAGGAATGGGCGCCCAAACAAACATCGTAGCTTTAGGTTTTTCGACCTGCCAACCTGTTGAGGTTAAGCCATCGCATAAAGTGTCACGTCTATTTTTATACATCGAACAAATTTCAGTCACACAATCCTGCGGGCCTTCAAGGGCAGTAATAGCAGCAACCTGAATGGGTGTGAACAAGCCATAATCCAAATACGATTTTATACGCGTCAACGCCGCCACCAAATCCTTATTGCCGCACATAAACCCTACCCGCCATCCGGGCATATTGTAACTTTTCGACAAAGAAAAGAACTCAACGGCAACATCGGTTGCACCAGGAACCTGCAATATTGATGGCGCAGTATACCCGTCAAAAACGATATCGGCATAAGCAAGATCATGAACCACCCAAATTTTGTGTTCCCGAGCGACCTCAATAATTTTTTCAAAAAAATCCAGCTCTACACATTGCGTCGTAGGATTTCCTGGGAAATTTAGAATCAACATTTTGGGTTTTGGCCATGAATCGACTATTGCTCGATGTAATTCATCAAAAAAGTCAACTCCTGGTACCAACCGTACATGCCTTAAATCAGCACCAGCAATTACGACACCATAAGGATGAATAGGATATGCCGGATTAGGCACTAAAACCACATCCCCAGGCCCCAATGTCGCCAATGCCAAATGCGCCAAACCTTCTTTGGAGCCGATGGTAACAATTGCTTCTGCATCAGGATCAAGATCAACATTAAAACGATTTCTATACCAAGTACAGATAGCCCTTCTAAGCCTGGGCACTCCTCTCGAAACTGAATATCTGTGGGTATCTCCTCTCCCAGCAGCCTCTACTAATTTTTCTACTATATGCTTTGGGGTTGCCTGGTCAGGATTCCCCATACCAAAATCAATAATATCTTGTCCTTGAGAGCGGGCTTTAGCCTTCAACTCATTGACAATATTAAAAACGTAGGGGGGAAGTCGACTAATTCGGTGAAATTGCTCCATTAGAACTCTACAAGTTTTAACGCAAGGGTTATGAAAATAACAACTCAGAATACTTTTGTTACCTATTTATGTCAAACTGAAACCCCCCAAAACTCTATCAAGAAAAAAAATAATTGTTTTTGTTCTTGATAGATCATAATATACAGCAGGGATAGTTAAGAAGTTTTAAGTAATATGGTAATATGATAATATACGGATATTAAAGAATAAAATAATTTAACAAAAATCTGAGGAGAAATAACAATGTCACACGTCCAAAAAATAATTCTCGCTATAGCTGGTGCATTTGCTATGGGCTTTTTTTTAGTTGGCCAAAGTAAACAACAAACACCCCAGCAAATGGAAGCTGCAGCAATGATCAGAACTTATGCTGCCATGACAGAAATGGCTAACACTAAATGTCGATTGGCAGTAAAACAACACACAGGTTCCCAAGTATACTTCCCTACAGAGACTGAAAGCGACAAAGATACTTATATCACCATGAAATGGGTTGGGGAGGAAGATCAGAATTTTAAGGACGCACTCTGCACATTGCGACTTGCACAAGGTGGCATCTCAAAATTAGTTATTGACGGGAAAGTTATTACCGATAAAGAAAAATAAGTTTTTTTAATGCTTCCTATTACATCCATACTTCGCAGCACTTATCCCTTGGTTTTATAGCGTTGCGAAGTATTCCTTAAGTGTATCTGAGAACATGACCAAAGTTACTAGACCCTCCATGCCAAATTATAAACGGCATGTGCTAGTTTGTGTGGGTGATAAATGCACAGAAAATGGCGAGGGTTTAGCTTTATATAACGAATTAAAAGAAAAGCTTAGAACCGCAGGACTGGATAAAGGTCAATCAAGAATCATTCGCAGTAAAACCACCTGCTTAGGAATATGCAAGTCGGGTCCCCTAGTCTGCGTGCACCCTGATGGAATATGGTATTACAATATCAACAGCGATAAACTCGATCGTATTATTGATGACCATTTAATTGCAGGAAAACCTGTACTCGAATGGGCATGCCACTCACAACCACACCCCAATTCTTTAGAAAACAAATGAAAAAACACCGCCTCCACATTCTTTCAGTATTATCGATAATATTTCTTGCTAGTTGCACGGTAAAACAAACCAGCCCCCACCAAAAACATGCCATAAATAGCGAAGTACTTTCTCTGCCAAAAGATCTCAGTCTTTTATTAACCCTTGAAATGCAAGCAATCAATCAAGGCATGATGAACTTGGTCCCAGCAATTGCTTCTGCTGACTGGCAAAAAATTGCTGAAATTGGTGATCAAATTAAAGGGAGTTATATCATGCATAATCGGCTAACTAAGCAACAACAAAAAACCTTACACCATGTTCTACCTATGGAGTTCAAAGTATTAGATCAAAAATTTCACCAGCTAGCTGGAATGTTGACTCATTCTGCTGAAATGCAAAAACCTGAACTCGTGAACTTTTACTTTTACAAGCTGAACGAAGCTTGCGGGCAATGTCATTCTAGATATGCCTCAAACAAATTCCCTGGATTTTTAAGCCCCTATAGTTCCGAACACCTACACTAAGTTCAAATCTACCATATAGATCAGACAGCCATCTGGTACATTAAATGTTATTGCACCAGTGTTTCGACATTATATAAAGGATAAGATTTACTTCGTAAGGACACCTCTATTAATTCTGGCTGAGCAAATATGCGTTTAAAATATTTGAGAACAAGGCGAAGATCGCACTAAATAGCTGGCTATTAACAAGATTTTCAACGAAGTTATCGAATATTCTAAGCGTGTAGGTACAGTCATGAATTAATAGAGGTGCCCATAAGCATCAGAAATAGCAAAGTAAATCCCTAACATCCCACCAAAACCAACATCTACTGCTTATCAAAATAGTAGAGATACACAATCTAAAGTTGTAATAACCAAGAAATTATTGTATAAAATGTGAAGTAGCTCACAATTTATAATAATAAAGATTGCAAATTACATTCAGTATTTATTAGGGCATGAAGTCCAAAATTAGTCAAAAAAAGGACAGGTTTTTTTAGCTCAAAGGTCTTAGTTACTACTAAAGCTAAAATCCATTGCTCTCGCAATAGTTTTCAGGTGAACACCCTTAATCAACAAAGAGGAATGTAATGAAAAAAATTATTCAATTTTTTCTATTACTCATTTTTTTTACTTTCCAAATAAATGCTTCGGCAAATTCAATACCCGTAGAAAATATAGATTCGTTACCCGATTTAAGTGCTCTGGAGAATGCGGATCTGGTTTACGACTATACAGTAGAAAAATTCATTTGGATTAACCACAACTCAACCAAAGCTGACCTTACAAAAAGCGAGCTATCATTATTATCGGAAAACAATCCCTTTGCTCATTTGTCTAGCAACCCTTCTGAGGTACTTCGATCTATTTTTCCTTCCAAAGCCAACGACCCCGCATCAAATGCATTAGTTAGCCTTACTAACCCCCTTAGTGTTGTGATTAGCTATTTAAATACATCACAGATCAGCCCCATTATTCAGACTGCCTCTATACCTGCACCTTCGAGTTTATGGCTCGTAATAATAGGATTATTTGGGTTAATTAGCCAGAAAAGTAAGAGCTCTAGTAATTACATCCCAAAACCATCAAAACAATTTGAATCAATGAATCATCCAAAAAACACTTTATTCAATATACCAAGCTTACAGAAAACCATCAGTGTTCCCCTATTTTAGCCTACCCAGGAACTAATCGAGCAATGAGTGCACACATAAGATCGACCAGAGACATTC
>JAUXDP010000151.1 GCA_030618325.1 Methylococcaceae bacterium
TTTAGACAGGGTGGTTAATGATGCCGATTGTACTGTAATCACTAGGCGCGATAGCGAAGATGCTGTAGTCATGTCATTTGAGTATTATAGTAGCTTAATGGAAACAGTATATTTATTAAAGTCTCCTGCAAATGCAGAACACTTAAGGAAATCAATTGAACAATTTCGACAGGGAATGGTGCAAGAAAGAGAACTGCTAAGTGAATAGGTGTTTAGCTTGGACAGATGAGGCTTGGTCTGATTATGTCTATTGGCAAGGGCAGGATAAAAAAACACTAAAACGAATCAATAAATTAATTTTGAATGTAAAACGAACACCATTCGAAGGAATTGGCAAGCCAGAGCCTTTAAAAGAAAATTTATCAGGTTTTTGGTCGCGTAGAATTGATGATGCAAATCGATTTGTATATGCAGTTACTGATACACATATTACAGTGATAGCATGTCGGTATCACTATGTCTAAAAAGGCTAACAATCACGTCAACTCAGATCTGAGCTGAATAGTTACAGGTGTGATTAATTTTATTTAGTGTCAGATCGAGTTTAAGTCAATACACAAGAAAACCCAGTCTCAAACCTTCATCAATACTTCAACATGCGCTGCAACACTCGCAGCTAAAGCCGATAAATTGTAGCCACCTTCCAGAGATGAAACGATACGGTTATCAGCATAGTTATTAGCCAGTTGCATTAATTCCTGGGTAATCCAGCGGTAATCATCTTCAACCAGCATGATCGACGCTAAAGGATCATCTTTATGGGCATCAAATCCAGCTGAAATGAGCAGTAATTCGGGTTTAAACTTTTTTATCGCTGGAAAAATGATATCAGTGTATTTTTTTCTGACTTGAATGCCTGACTCGCCTGCCGAGAGTGGGACGTTAACAATGTTTCCAACTCCAGTTTCTGAAGGGAATCCGGTACCTGGATAATTTGGCATTTCGTGGCTGGAGCAATAAAGGACATTAGGTTGCTGGTAAAATGCTGCCTGAGTACCATTGCCATGATGAACATCGAAATCCACAATCGCAATTCTTTCAATTTGATATTGCTTGCGAGCATATTCAGCGGCTATTGCAATATTGTTGAATAAACAAAAACCCATCGCCCGGCCTGGTTCTGCATGATGACCGGGTGGCCGAACGGCACAAAATGCATTAACCGCTTTCTTATTAACAACTTTATCAACCGCATCGCAAACCGCAGCTACAGCCTGAAAGGCAGCGTGGCCAGAACCTGGCGATAGCACTGTGTCATTATCCAACAAATAATAATCTTGCTTCGGGATGGCATTGATAATTGAATCAATCAGCACTTGTGGATGAATCAGCCTGATTAGTTGAGGTACATCTTTTTCTAAAGATGGGCTGACTCTAACTACAGAGGAAAAGGCTTTGGCTTTTAATGCGTTATCAATGAATCTTAACCGGTCAGCATTTTCAGGATGGCCTACACCAGTATCATGACTTAAAAAGTCAGGGTGAGTATAGTAAAGTGTACTCATAAAAGACCTCACTTTTGTTATGGCAGGTTGAAAACCTCCCATTGAAAAACATCGTTAGTTGTGTTGGAATCTCAATTAGGAACATACCTGAAGCTGAACCATTAAGCAACCGTGTACTTGTAGGAAAATCATGAATGCCCATGAATGACATAATTGAACGTGATGTTAATACGGAGACTGTTACCGGCAGTGTAAAATCAATCAGGGGCAGTGTTGTCGATGTAAATTTTCAAGCCCACACACCTCAAATCAATCAAATGCTGCTGGCGGGCAAAGAGCAAAATATCGTTCTTGAAGTTGCTAGCTATCTCAATGAGACTGAGGTACGTTGCATTGCTTTTCACACTACCGAAGGGCTTGAGCGGGGAGCGCCGGTTATCAATTCCGGAAACTTCCTTTCTGTGCCTGTGGGGGAATCAATACTAGGAAGAATGATCAATGTTTTTGGGCAAGTCATTGATGGTAAAGCTCCACTCGATACAACAGAAGTTCGTCCTATTCATCAACCTCCACTACAACTGGCGCAGCGTGGCGTTAGCTCGGAAGTTTTTGAAACCGGTATTAAAATCATTGATTTGCTTGCGCCGCTGGAGCGGGGTGGAAAAGCCGGGCTTTTTGGTGGGGCAGGTGTCGGCAAAACAGTCGTGATTACAGAATTAATCCATAACATGGTTGGCCATTACCAGGGAGTCAGTGTTTTTTGTGGCATAGGAGAACGCTGCCGGGAAGCGGAAGAACTCTATCGAACCATGGGTGAAGCGGGTGTTCTGAAAAATTCTGTTTTAATTTTTGGCCAGATGAATGAACCGCCTGGTGTGCGCTTCCGGGTCGGCCATGCTGCCTTGTCAGTTGCCGAGTATTTTCGTGATGAAACCCGACGCGATGTGCTGTTGTTGGTTGATAATATTTTCCGCTTTATCCAGGCGGGCTCTGAAGTTTCCGGATTAATGGGTAGAATTCCTTCACGGGTCGGATATCAGCCAACTCTGGCAACGGAACTTGCAGAACTGGAAGAACGTATCTGTAATTCAGCGGGCGGCAGTATGACCTCAATTCAGGCCGTGTATGTGCCCGCCGATGACTTTACTGACCCAGCGGCAACGCATGTATTCGGTCATCTTTCTGCTTCTGTTGTGCTATCCCGCAAACGAGCCAGTCAGGGCTTTTATCCGGCCGTTGACCCTCTGGCCTCACGATCTAAAATGCTTAACGCTGCGATTGTTGGGCAACGGCATTACATGATTGCCACAGAAGTACGCCGCGAACTGGCCGAGTATGATGAGTTACAGGATATTATAGCGATGCTGGGGTTGGAGGAGTTAAGTGAAAATGACCGTGCTACTGTTAATCGCGCTCGCCGACTTGAGCGTTTTTTAACCCAGCCGTTTGTGACTACCGAACATTTTACTGGCAGTAAAGGAAAATTGGTTAGCTTGAAAGATACCTTGGATGGCTGTGAAAGAATTCTTAATGATGAATTTTCTCAAACACCGGAACAGGCATTTTATATGATTGGCACCATCAATGAGGTCAGTAAATGAGACTGAAGTTGCTATTACCCAGTCATATTTTGATTGATGAGCCAGTACAGAAAATCATAGCTGAAGGACAAGATGGTTCATTTTGTCTGGAACCGCGGCATGTCGATTTTGTTTCTGCACTCAAACCTGGATTGCTTCAGTTTATTGCTGAAAATGGACAGGAGGTTTTTGTTGCGATGGATGAAGGTATACTGGTCAAATGTGCTGATGAAGTGATGGTATCAGCTTACAATGCGGTTAGGGGTGATGATCTGGCAACATTGAAAGACACTGTGGAACATCGCTTTCGGCAACTGGATGAAAGTGAACGAATTGCACGCAGTGCACTAGCAAGACTAGAAGCCGGAGTAGTCAGGCGTTTTATACAAATGTAGGTTGTTACTGTTCAGATTACGCCTGTGTTTGCGATTACTGCGTCAAAAGTACTCATTTACATATGTAAACTGCGCGCTTTTTCCTTGTACTCACAAGCACAGTCGGGATCTGAACAGCAACCGGGTTAAGTTGAATAGTTACTTTAGGATATATCTAATGGCAGAGCATAAACAAAAACCGGAAAGTAACGTCGACTTTACAAAGTCTGTAGAACAACACACCAAACGCAAAATTAAAGCTCGGGAAAACGAGCACCACAATATCTGGTTTGGCCTAGGCATGTTCGGTTTGATCGGTTGGGCAGTGATGATTCCAACGGTGGCTGGTATCGCTTTGGGGATCTGGATAGATAAAAACTGGCCAGGACAAATTTCCTGGACTCTAACTCTAATGTTTGTCGGTGTCGTACTGGGATGCATGAATGCCTGGCGCTGGATCGGAGAGGAGAGACGTGATGATTGAAAATATTTTCCTAAATGCAGGAATCTTAAATACAGCGGTCTTTCTTTGGGGCGTTGTACTTGGAGTGTTTTATTTTGGTGGGCTCTGGTTGACCGTACGCCGTTTAAGCATTGTTAACCATCAGGCTCTCTGGATGATAAGTAGTTTTTTTATTCGTAATCTGTTGGTGGTTGTAGGGTTTTACCCAGTCGTTGTACAAGGCTGGCAGCAAACTTTGATTTGTCTGGCGGGTTTCATTGTGATCCGATTTATCATGACCCAACGCATTAAAGTTCAAACTAGTCAATCAATTAGGTCATAACCGATGATACTAACCCCTGATCAAATTATTCTGTGGGAATATGGATTCATTAAAATTAATGCAACGCTGGCGTTTACCTGGGGGGTTATGGCATTGTTGGCTATAGGTAGTTTTTTAGTAACCCGAAATTTATCGGTCGACTCGCCAATTTCAAAAGCACAAAATATGCTGGAAGCAATTGTTTATCACGTCAATGAACAAATTCGTGACATCAGCCAGCAAGAACCGGCACGCTATCTTCCTCTCATTGGTACTCTGTTCCTGTTTATTTTTCTGTCCAATTTGCTAGCTATCGTTCCTGGCTATATTCCGCCAACTGGATCACTATCGACAACTACGGCGCTGGCTTTGTGCGTATTTATTGCGGTTCCTATCTACGGTATCAGTCGGCTTGGCTTATGGCGCTATCTAAAACAATACTGTCGGCCTAACCTGTTCATGCTGCCATTTAATATCATCGGCGAATTTACCCGCACCCTGGCGTTGGCGGTCAGGCTTTATGGAAATATTATGAGCGGGGTAGTCATCGGTGGCATATTTCTTAGTTTTACCCCGTTTTTCTTTCCGATCGTTATGCAGGTTCTTGGGTTGCTGACAGGAACCATCCAGGCCTATATTTTTTCAGTATTAACCATGGTTTACATAGCTTCGGCGACCCCTTCCCGTGATAGCGAGAAGGGAAAAATAACCCAAAACCCAGGAGACACTTATGAATGAAGTCAGCTTAATTGGTATGATATCGATTATTACTGCAGGAATTACTATTGCGGTAGGTTCCGTTGCTCCCGCATTAGCCGAAGGGCGAGCCCTTGCTCAGGCATTAAGTGCAATTGCCCAGCAGCCAGATGAAACCAACACGATTACCCGTACACTTTTTGTTGGCTTGGCTATGGTTGAATCGACAGCGATTTACTGTTTGGTCATTTCGATGATTCTGATATTTGCCAACCCTTTTTGGGAATATGTTATATCGCATCCCGGAGGTTAATTCATGTCAATAGACTGGTTTACCACCGGCGCGCAGATCATTAATTTTCTGATCTTGATCTGGTTGCTGAAAAAATTGCTGTTTAAACCCATTATCGGCGCCATGGAACGCCGTGAACAAGGTCTTGCCAGTCGTTTGCAGCAAGCGGAAACTAAAATGCACGAGGCGCAAGCCCTGAAAAATCAGTATGAAAAATATCTTCAGCAATTACAAATAGAAAAAGACCAGGTTTTATCGCAGGCAAGACAGCAGGCGGAAGCTGAAAAGGCTCAGCTATTGCAGAATCTAAGTGAAGAAATTCAACAGAAAAAAACGCAGTTTGATACCGAAATGCGTAAACAGCAACAGGAATTGGCACCGCTGATTAGTCGAACGATTGCTGAAAAATCTCTTTCCCTCAGTCGGAAAACGTTGATCAGCCTGGCCGATCAGACCCTGGAACAACGGATCATAGAACATTTTTTGCAACACTTGTCCGACTTGCCGGATGACGAACAGGCACAGATCAAACAGAGTTTGATAAAGGATAATCCTGCCACAATCATAACAAGTTTCGAACCCGATACTGCATCACAAAAGCAGATGCAAACCTGGTTTGACAACTATGCACCCAGCGCAAAACTATTATTTGAACAAAGCAATTATCTGGTCAGTGGCATAGCCTTAGAAACTGACGGGCGAAGCTGGGAATGGAATGTTGACCGTTATCTGGCCGAATTGGGAACCGAACTGTTATGAAAGGCCTGTTACAGCAATATATTCAGCAGGCTGCACAACATATCGACCATGTTGTGCAAAATGATCATTTTGTTCTCCACGAACGTGAAGTTGGCCGTCTTATACGAGTGAGTTCGGGAGTGGCCAGCGTACAGGGTTTGCCAAATACCAAAGCGATGGAATTATTGCGCTTTGAAAACGGTGTGATGGGTATTGCCTTTAACCTTGATCCAGATGAAATAGGTGTGGTGCTACTGGGGGAGGATACCGAATTAAAGGCAGGTAGTAGAGTTGAGCGCAGTGGCCGGGTTATTGATGTACCTGTGGGTCAAGCATTACTCGGGCGCGTTATCGATGCATTGGGTAAACCATTGGATAATGAAGGTTCTCTGCAAACCGAGCTACGCTGGCCGATAGAGCGGGAAGCAAAACCTATTATTGAGCGTGCACCGGTTTCTACCCCCCTACAAACTGGCATCAAAGTAATTGATGCATTGATCCCCGTCGGTCGCGGCCAGCGTCAGTTAATTCTGGGTGACCGTCAGACTGGTAAAACCGCGATTGCGATAGACACCGTCCTGAATCAACACGACAAAAATATGATTTGCATCTACTGTGCCATTGGTCAGCGGGGTGCTTCAGTCGCTAAACTTATTCAGCAGTTGCGAGAGCAGGATGCCTTAAAATACAGCATAGTGTTGGTTGCCGCAGGAGAATCTACGCCGGGACTTCTCTATATCGCACCTTATGCCGCAACCAGTATCGGCGAATGGTTTATGGAGCAGGGTCACGATGTACTAATAATCTATGACGATCTCACCCATCATGCCCATGCCTATCGTGAACTGTCGTTGTTGTTAAGGCGCCCCCCTGGCCGTGAAGCTTATCCTGGTGATATATTCTATTTGCATTCTCGTTTACTGGAACGGGCAACTCATTTAAAGAAACAATATGGCGGTGGTAGCCTAACCGCTTTGCCCATTATTGAAACCCAGGCACAAAACCTTTCTGCCTATATTCCCACCAATCTGATTTCGATTACCGATGGTCAGATTTATCTGTCGCCAGTGTTGTTTCAAAAAGGTGAATTACCGGCTGTCGATGTCGGTAAATCGGTTTCCCGAGTCGGTGGGAAAGCTCAACTACCCAGCTATTTAGATATATCCGGTCCACTACGGCTGTCGTATTCACAGTTTGAGGAATTGGAAACATTTGCTCGTTTCGGCACCCGTCTTGACGATGCTACCCGTCATAATATCGAGCGAGGACGGCGAGTGAGAGAAGTGCTAAAACAGGATGAAAGCACGCCGCTCAGTGTTTTTGAGCAAATCATGATTTTACAAGCCGTTATTGCCGGATTGTTTGATACAGTGCCGATTGAGAGGGTTAAAAAAGCAGGGCTGCAATTATGTAGTGCCCTCACCGATCAATTTGTACCTCTGCAAAACAAGATCTACAGTGGAGAACGGTTAACTGCTGAAGAAAAAGACCAGCTACTGAATTTTGCGCGTTCAGTGCTTAACTCCGTTATGGAAAATATTCATGAAAACCCTTGAAGCATTACAGCGGGATATGGATACTAGCACCGACCTCCAGGGAATCGTCCGTACCATGAAAGTGTTGGCGGCAGTTAGTATTCGC
>JAUXDP010000118.1 GCA_030618325.1 Methylococcaceae bacterium
GCTGTCTCTTATCTGATATTTCAGAGAGCTATGGGCAAAAAGTGATTCACTCATTCTGAAGACGCTGCTAAGCTAATTTTAATTATATCCATATTTAACAGAAGTCGATTAGTTTCAAATTTTAATAGAATTACGATATTTACTTGGTTTATTAATGCAGAAAATATTTGATTATGTCATTTTGGGGGCTGGAATCTCGGGTTTGGCGATTGCTAGAGAAATAAAAACTCAAAACCCATTAGCGTCAGTATTAATCCTTGAAAAGGAAAATGAACTTGGTATGCATGGGAGTGGGCGTAATAGTGGGGTGATGCATTCCGGTATTTATTACCCAGAAAAGTCTTTAAAGGCAAGAGTATGTGCTGAAGGTGCTAAAGCAATGGTAAGTTATTGTTATGAACGAAATTTACCTGTCAAAATGATTGGAAAGGTCATAGTGCCAGCAAAGGAACAAGATGATGGACAAATCGATTTGTTATACAATAGAGGGGTCAATAATGGCGCGGCTGTTTCCATTATAGATGAAAAGCAATTGTCAGAAATTGAGCCTTATGCAAGGACAGCATCAGGTCGCGCTTTGTTTTCTCCAGAAACAGCAGTAGTTGACCCGAAAAGAATATTAAATGAGTTATATAAGGAATTAATTGCAAAGGGAGTGCAAATTAAATTAAGTTGCCCTTGTAGTAGTGTTAAGCCAAGTCAATCATCTTTATCAACACCATATGATTCATATAGCTACGGGCATTTAATAAATGCAACTGGGCAATTTGCAGATAAGATTTCTCATAAATTCCAAGTTGGAGAAAACTTTGTTTTGTTGCCTTTTAAAGGCATTTATTACAAGCTTGCCGAGAATTCGGGTATTCAGTTGAAAAGACTCGTCTATCCAGTGCCTGATTTAAACGTTCCTTTTCTTGGAGTTCATTCGGTCAATACGATTGATGGAAGTACTTATTTTGGGCCGACAGCCATTCCTGCGTTCGGGAGAGAACATTATTATAAGTTGAAAGGTATTGACCCGGAAGAAGCATTAAAAATCAGTTATTACCTATTTCAGCTCTATTGGAAAAATGAACAAGGTTTTCGGCAGTTTTCTCATGATGAAGCGGGACGTTTTATCAAAACAAAATTTTTAGAGGCAGCCCAACAGTTAGTGCCAAAACTAAAGTTAAAGGATTTAAGGCCATCAAGTAAAGTTGGAATTAGAGCTCAATTATTTGATAAAAAAGCATGTCAGTTAATCATGGACTTTATAATTGTACATCGAGAGAATTCAACGCATGTTTTAAATGCTATTTCACCTGCATTTACGAGTGCATTCAGTTTTTCAAAATATGTTATTAAAGAAATGAACGAGAAAGGATAATATATGGATCTTAAAAATAAGAGACTACTAGTAGTTGGTGGAGCAGGATTAATCGGTTCGCATACTATTGACCTTCTGTTAAAAGAAGATGTAAAGGAAATTCGTATTTTCGATAACTTTTCCCGAGGCTCTGAAGAGAATCTCGAAGAAGCATTAAAAGATCCCAGGGTGGAAATATTTCCTCATGGAGGAGAGCTAATGCACCCAGAAATTGTTAACGCAGCGATGAAAGATATTGACGGGGTATTCAATTTTGCGGCACTTTGGTTGTTGCATTGTTGGGATTATCCAAGATCGGCATTTGATGTCAATATGGGTGGATTATTTAACATATTGGAAGCAATTACAAATAATCCAAATATCCAGCGTTTTGTTTGGTCATCGTCTGCATCAGTTTACGGCGATGCAATTGAAGAGCCCATGAAGGAAAGTCATCCATTAAACAATACTAATTTTTATGGAGCAACTAAAGTAGCAGGTGAGCAGATGTGCAGAGCATTCTATCATCGCCATAAAGGCTCTGATAAGGAATTCGAATATGTAGGTCTTCGATACATGAATGTTTATGGCTCAAGGCAAGATTATCATGGAGCCTATATTGCGGTGATTATGAAAATTTTAGATAACCTCGATAAAGGTATCGCCCCCGTTGTCTATGGTGATGGTAGTCAGGCCTATGATTTTGTAAATGTATTAGATTGTGCGCGTGCAAATGTATGTTCAATGAAAGCTGACAGTACTGATGAGTTTTATAATGTAGGCACGGGTATAAGAACAAGCATCAAAGAGTTAGCAGAATTACTGTTAGAAATTACTGAATCAAATTTAGAAATTCAATATGAACCTGCGGGTCAAACATTTGTAAAAAATAGAATTGGGTGTCCGATTAAAGCGAAGGAGCAAATAGGGTACGAATCATCGATTTCTCTTGAAGAAGGTCTTATAGCATTGATTGATTGGAGAAATAACCATAAAGAAGGAGTCGCTCGGAGGCAAAAGGCTGTTGGAATTGTAAGTTAAATATTTTTGACAGATGTCTTATTAAGAATATTTCTGTAAAGCTATTTATGATGGATCTTGTGTAGGTAAAATGATATGTGTGGCATAGTAGGTGTACTAGATCGTAATGGGGAAGCGGTATCTCCAGTTGTTATCCGAAAAATGTCCGATCAAATTGTTCATCGTGGACCTGATGACAGTGGTACATATATTGATGGGCCAATTGGCCTTGGTCATCGGCGCCTTTCGATTATTGACCTAACCACTGCGGGGCACCAGCCTGTCGCTACACAGGATGGACGCTTCGTTATGATCTACAACGGTGAGGTGTTCAATTATCAAGAGCTTAGAGTCGAACTGGAGGCTGAAGGCTGGCAGTTTTTTTCCAATACTGACACAGAAGTGGTGCTTAAAGCTTATGCCCATTGGGGAACTGATGCTTTAAATCGATTCAATGGAATGTTCGCTTTTGCCGTATGGGATAAAAAAAAGAAAAGTCTATTTTTGGCGCGTGACCGATATGGCATTAAACCTCTCTATTTCTCATGGAGTGGGAACAAGTTTTTATTTGCTTCTGAAATCAAGGCATTAACTGTACATCCATCATTCCAGAGTGGCATAGACCTGGAAGGGCTGGTGGAGTATTTTACCTTTCAGAATTTCTTAAGTGATCGAACCCTTCATAAGGGAGTAAAACTTCTTTCAGCAGGTTGCTGGATGCAGATCAATTTGGATGGTACCAGTGAAGTTAACCAAATTCGTTACTGGGATTATAATTTTGTAGAACCGGAAAATCCAAATGATGATGAAGAGTATATTGAGGAATTAGACAGACTGTTTCAACAGGCCGTGCGGCGACAATTGGTTGCTGATGTTGATGTTGGTTCGTATCTGAGTGGAGGTATGGATTCTGGTTCAATCACAGCGATTGCAGCCAAAGAGCTTCCATATATGCGAACTTTTACTTGCGGTTTTGATATGAGTTCAGCATCAGGTATTGAGCTAAGTTTTGACGAACGCCCGGAAGCTGAACGTATGTCCTATCTATTCAAGACCGAGCATTATGAGATGGTGCTTAAAGCCGGTGATATGGAGAGGGTGTTGCCGAAATTGGTCTGGCATCTAGAAGAGCCGCGTGTAGGGCAGAGTTATCCCAATTATTATGCGGCCCAACTGGCCAGTAAATTTTGCAAGGTAGTACTCTCTGGTGCCGGTGGCGATGAGATGTTTGGTGGATATCCGTGGCGTTATTATCGGGCAGTTGTCAATAATGATTTTGAACACTATATAGATAAATACTACGACTATTGGCAACGCCTGATTCCCAATGAAGTAATGAAAAAAGTGTTTGCACCTATATGGGATGAGGTGAAGCACATATCAACTCGCGATATTTTCCATGATGTATTTTCGACTCACAGTGAAAACCTTTGTCGACCTGAAGATTATGTGAACCACTCACTCTATTTCGAAGCGAAAACCTTTCTACATGGATTGTTAGTTGTTGAGGATAAAATCTCAATGGCTCACTCACTGGAAACGCGAGTACCATTCCTTGACAATGATTTGGTTGATTTTGCCATGAAGGTTCCAACGCGGTTGAAGTTGGGGCACCTTTCTGACGTAGTAAAGATTAATGAGAATGAACTGGGCAATAAAACTGCAAAATATTTTCAGAAAACAAAAGATGGTAAATTGCTGTTGCGAAAGATGATGCAGCGCCATGTACCGCAAGAAGTTTCAGAGCGTGAAAAACAAGGGTTTTCAGCGCCTGATGCGAGCTGGTTCAAAGGGGAGAGTATAGATTATGTGAAAGATAAGATTTGTCATGATCAAGCTAATATTTACCGATTCATGAACCGGAGGACGGTGCAGACTCTAATCGATGATCATCTGGAGGGTCGTGAAAATCGTCGTTTGCTGATATGGTCATTAATTAATGTAGAAAAGTGGCTAGAGACGTTTGGAGAGTCAACAAATGCCAGCAAATAATATCCGCAATGTGGGGCTGTTTAACGCTTTTTTAGGATTAATAAGGAATCACCGAACACTAATCATTGACTTGGCAAAGAGAGAAGTAAGCGATAAATATACAGGGCAGGTGCTCGGTAAATTTTGGCCGATAGTCCACCCTCTCATGTTGATGGCAATTTATGTCTTTATTTTTTCAGTTGTGTTTAAAGTGAAAATTGCGAATGAATACAAGATGCCATTGGACTATACAGCTTATATACTTTCTGGTCTTGTGCCATGGCTAACATTTCAGGAAGTGATGGCCAAGAGTTCCACTTTAATTGTCGCTAATAGAACCCTTGTGAAGCAAGTGGTTTTTCCTGTTGAGGTATTACCTTTAAAAGGGGTTCTTAGTTCATTGTTGCCATTTGCTGTTAGTTTATCTGTACTGATAGGGTATGTGCTGTTTAGTTCTGGAGGACTGCTATGGACATATGCTTTACTTCCAGTGCTTGTTTTTTTTCAAATTTTATTAATGATCGGTATAGCATTTATTTTATCTGCTGTTGGGGCTTACTTTCGAGACCTCAAGGATTTTATTCAGATTTTTTCAATTATAGGCCTGTATTTGATGCCGGTATTTTATCTTCCTATGTGGGTACCACGATTCTTTCAGCCAATTTTATATGTTAATCCTTTCAGCTACATGACTTGGTGCTATCAGGACGTTTTGTATTTTGGTAAATTTGAGCATCCATGGGCATGGGGCATATTTGGGCTTGGTTCGTTTCTGGTTTTTTGGGTTGGTTTTTATCTGTTCAGAAAAGTTAAGATTGTATTTGGAGATGTGCTTTGATGAGTTCTAGTATTAAGGGTGACACAATCAAGAAGCTAGAAAATAATGAGAATATGGCTATTAAAGTTAAAGGTCTCTCTAAGATATTTAAGTTGTACAGTCGGCCATCAGATATGCTTTTTGAATTGATTACCGGGAAAGCTCGTCATAGTGAATATGTGGCTCTTCAGAATATATCATTTGAACTTTCGCATGGAGAGGTTGTTGGGATTCTCGGGCGAAATGGGGCAGGTAAAAGTACCCTGCTGAAAATTATTGCAGGCGTTCTTGATCATGATTCGGGTAGTTATTCTGTAAGTGGAAAAGTTGCAGCCCTGCTGGAGCTAGGCTCTGGATTCAGTCCTGAGTACACTGGTCGTGAAAATATAATTTTTGGTGGAATGTGTCTGGGTATGAAAAAAGAGGAAATCCTTGCCAAGGTGGATTCAATTATTGAATTCTCTGAGTTGGAAGATGTCATTGATCAACCTTTCAAGACATATTCTACCGGTATGATGGCAAGATTAACATTTGCAACAGCCATTAGTGTTGATGCCGAGATATTGATTATTGATGAAGCGTTGTCCGTAGGAGATGCTTTATTCTCTGAAAAGTGTTTTAAGTGGATAAAGAAAATAGCAGAAAGCGGCGTCACTATTTTTTTTGTCACCCACAGTCTGGGACAGATTTATGAATTGTGTAGTAGAGCATTGCTTCTGGATTCAGGAAAACTAGTTTGTGATGGGTTGCCAAGGTTTGTTGGACACGAGTATGAAGCATTGCTTGCACGAGATAGAAGCAAAAAGGCTGGGAAAAGTCTTCATGAAACAGTATTATCAAGAGGAAAAATAGATGATGCAGTTGTGTCGCAAATGCCCGCCTATGTAAAAGCAATTACCATGGTTGATACTTATGGCGATGTTGTAACTACTATGCCTTACGGTGAAAAATATGGGGTTTACCTTCAAATTTGTTTCAATAAAGATATTCCTAAAGCAGGAGTTTCATTTAGGGTGGAGACCCCATCAGGTTTAGTTGTGTTTGGTGATTCTACAAGTTTGCAGAAAATTGAGTTATCCGGTAAAGCTGGGGAGATTAAAAATTATATTTTTAAGTTTCGTAATATTTTAGCCCCCGGGCAATATTTGGTTGGTGGAGGAGTAGTAGAAATATTTGAAGATTCATTTAATGTACTTCATGTAATCAGAGGTGATTCTTTATTAACAGCAGTTGGCTCTCCTGTTAATGGCCTGGTTAATTTGGAGTGTACATTTGAACATGCCATGTAGTGAACCTGAATTGTAAACAATTTGAAGAATAAAATTTTTTTTGTGGTTGGATGTGCACGATCTGGAACTACCTCAATGTGTCAGATTCTGGATTCTACAAACAATGCGATCTGTAATTTAGAGCCGTCACCTAATCTGAACCGTGAGAGTCGCGATATGATGGAGGGACGCTACGACAAACCATTTCAGCTCGTTACCGAAACTGTTTTAAAACGGGCTTCTGCTGTACTAGATAGCAATATGATCTATGGGGAAAAAAATGTAACGCTGGGGCCGTTTATTCCCCATTTGTATCAATTGAGCAAATGTCGCTTTGTATATGTACACCGGGATGGGCGTGAAGTTGTACGCTCACTTATTGATTGGCATAATCGTATGTTTGGCACTATATACCGTGAATGTAAAGAAGTCGGCAACCTGAGTGAAAGGGCGAAACAGGCGCAGGCATCATTACCAATTGAAGAGGATAGCTCAGATTATTCTCGCCCTCGTCCTTCCTCTGAGGATATCTGGCATGAGCGATGGGAAGGCTTTACGCGCCTTGAAATGTGTGCGTGGTATTGGTCTAGAATCAATAAATTATACCTTGACCAGTTAGCAGTATCACCGAAAGATGATTGGATCTCCATCAACTATACATCCCCTTCAGCACCTGATTTGATCAGAGTCTTACGCTTTCTCGGACTGGAAGGGTTAGGTTTGGAACGTATCGAAGAGTTGCTGGGTATGAAGATCAATTCGCTTAAAAATCGAATTAATGAGGGCAACAGTTTTCCTCGTTGGCCTGATTGGTTGCCAGTTGATCGAGTTAGGTTTGAGAATATTGCTGCACCAACCATGCAGCGGCTGGGCTATTATCCAAAGGACTATATCCGTTATAGCCCAACCAACTACGGTGAATGGTGGAAAAAAAATGAGGGAGGGCTGGATTGGTATCAGTGGATGTATGATGGCCGAAAATTAGCGCATGAGGATTTTTTTACCTTTGTAACCATGCTGGATGCTAAGGGTGAAAAGGTTGAGTCATTACTGGATGTTGGCTGCGGCCTGGCTGTAGGTTATGCAGAGACATTTGCCGAACGCCGTTATGTCGGTATGGATTTGAGCGGCAAAGAGACTGAATGGTGTCGCCAGAACCGAAAAAATTCCTTGCATGACTACGTTAGTGGCGACATTATAAGATACACAGGCGATGAGAAATTTGATATTGTCTTTTCACAGGGCACCATCGATAACTCGTATGATATGGATGCCTTGCTCAGAGCAATGGTGGGTTGTTCAAATGGGTGGGTTTATTTGACAGCATATCGAGGTTGGTTTCCTGAGTTGTCTGAACACCGTTATACTTGGAGTGAAGCTACTACCTGCTTTTATAACGATATTTCACCGACAGTTATTCGTGAAACCTTGCTGTCACTTGGGTGTACTGATATTGAGATTACAGCGCTTGATATGGGCATTCGTGAAGGAAATCCGATCAGATTCGAAACCAGAATCGTGGCGCGAGTGTGTTGATGATAAAACAGTCGTTGATAACACTTCTTAAAGCGCTCAAATACAGGTTTAAACCTTATAAAGTGCAAGAACGTCAAGTTAGTTGCGAAGAGGTAACTTCTCTCTGTACTCAGGTCTCTGAGTCTTATCAGACGCTTGGTTTGGTTAATTCATTTTCGCTCTACAGGAAGGTTGTTGATATCCTGATCTCTAATCCAAAAGTTAATTTCAAACCTCTTTCTGATCTAATGGATCCAGTTCCAGAAGGCCAGATTACAGTTGCTCTGAGGCATGATATTGATGCCGATATTGTAACAGGCTTGCAGGCTGCTCGTTTTCTAGCTAGTAGAGGTGTGCCCGGGAGTTTTTATTTGCTGCATACTTCTCAATATTACGGTGCTATTGAGGGCGATGTTTTTTATCGCCATTCCTCCTTGGGTTCGTTTGTCGAAAGCTTTATTGCTACTGGTTGTGAAATAGGGCTTCATACCGACCCCCTTCATTTTTATTGCAACCATTGTATTAATGGTCTTCAGGCCATTAGAAGTGAACTGGAGTGGATGCGAACATGTGGAGCTATAGTCAAGGGTACGGTAGCTCATAATTCTGCGGTGGTATATGGTGCTGAAAATTTTGAGATTTTCAGGGGCAAAGCAGTTGCAGGTCGGTCGGAGATTATGCATGATGGCAGGTCAGTTCCTCTGCAACTTATCGACGAGCATCAGTTGGGGCTAACCTATGAGGGTAATTTTCCCGTACTGCCCGATCGGTTGGACGGTGAAAAGGTAAATGAGTATATTAGGTTATCCAGAGGTGATGGGGTGAGAAATAAGGAGTGGCTTGAGCTTTATTTCCTCCATAATCCCTACTTTGACCGGTTGTATGATGTAGATATTTGGCTGCTGGGCATTGATGTTTGGGCTATGGCTCTCAGGGATGGTGGAGGCCAACTGTTATGGCCAGTTCCCACTGATGATATGCTTTCGAAGCTTAATGAACTGGGAAATGAGATGAGAGTCGTAATAAATATCCATCCAGAGTATGTTTCAGGAGTGCAATAGTAAGATATGTTTGATTTTGAGATAAGGGAGAAGAATGATGAGAACATTATTGCTACCGATTATCACAAGAATTATCATGAGTATCCAATTATGAAATACTGGGATGAAGAATTTGGAGCGTTCGTTCGGAAAAATTTTTTTGATGGTGTGCGAATTCTTGATTTGGGTTGTGGACCTGCCTCGCTTTGGGAACAGTGGTTACAGTACACCAAAGTGGGGAAGCTGGCTGGAGTTGACCTTTCTGATCAAATGATCGAAGAGGCAAAAAAACGATTTCCTGATGGTGAGTTTGTTACTGGCAGGGCCCATGAAATCCCTTACCCAGCCGGTTCATTCGATATTGTGATAGCTTCCTCTGTGTTGCACCATATTCCAAATACACACCTTGATGGAGCTATCAAAGAGATTTACCGAGTACTTGATGAACATGGTGTTATCATTGGACGTGAGCCTATAGATGGACAGTCTAAAGGGCAATCAGGTTGGTTTACAGGTGCGCTTATGTATTTCCGGCATCTGCTGTATCGTCTTAC
>JAUXDP010000215.1 GCA_030618325.1 Methylococcaceae bacterium
GCCATGGCGACTATTGGCATTAGTATTGGAGTTTCTTTCGCCATTGCAATTACACTTGGTCCTATCGTTGCAGGGTATGTCGGTATCCAGGGAATCTTCTGGTTAACTGCAGGTCTGGCTACTCTAGCCATCCTGGTTGTTGCATTTATTGTACCCAACCCCCAACAAAGTAAAATTCATCCTGATGCTGAATTAATCCCCTCCTATTTTGGCGAAGTTTTAAGAGATGTTGATTTGCTGAGACTGGATTATGGGATTTTTATTCTACATTTAATTCTGACTGCCAGCTTTGTTATTGTTCCACTACTGATTAGAGATGCTGGCATTATTCCTGAACAGCATTGGAAGATCTATTTGCCGGTATTGTTTATATCTTTCATCTCAATTATCCCCTTTATTATATTGGCAGAGAAAAAACGAAAAATGAAAGGCGTCTTTATGACTGCGATTGCCACGCTGGTCATCGCGAATCTAGGATTATTCCAGTTTCATGATGAGTTAGCCCCTCTTACAGGCTTTCTGCTGCTATTTTTTTGTGGGTTTAATTTACTGGAAGCCACCCTTCCCTCTTTAATTTCTAAGACCGCTCCCGGAGACTTAAAAGGCACGGCTATGGGAGCCTATTCCAGCGCCCAGTTTATGGGGGCATTTTGTGGCGGGACCCTTGGTGGCTGGGTTTATGGTGAATTTGGTGCTGGCATGGTGTTTTTATTCTGTGCCTTTTTTGCTTGCAGTTGGTTGCTCGTTTCGCTTTTCATGAAAACACCCAAATATCTTGCCAACTTACTTATACCGCTGGATTCGATTGCAGAAAAAGATATAAAAGAGTTTATTTCTAACTTATTACAAGTCAAAGGCGTCGCCGAAGTTAAACCACACCTAAAGGAAGCTATTGCCTATTTAAAAGTAGATAATCAGCAACTGGATAAAGATCAGTTACAACATTTAATTTTACAGTGGACAAGCTCCTGATCTGATAAAATCTTACATACCTTCCTTTTCGAAAATTTATAAATTCTACGGAGAACTACAATGCTCAACAAAGTGATGTTGATCGGTAATTTAGGGGCTGATCCTGAAGTACGCTATATGCCAACTGGCGGCGCAGTCACCAATATTACCCTGGCAACAACAAGACGCTGGAAAGATAAACAATCTGGTGAACGCAAAGATGCTACAGAATGGCATCGCGTGGTATTTTTTAACCGCCTGGCGGAAGTTGCTGGTGAATATTTAAGAAAAGGCAGCCAAGTTTATATTGAAGGCCGCATCCAGACACGCAAATGGCAAGATCAATCTGGACAGGATCGGTATTCCACGGAAATCGTTGCTGGAGAAATGCAAATGCTAGGCAGCCGAAGTGGTGGTACCGCAAACTTTGGGGACAATCAGGCGCAACAAACTCACCCCCCTGCCCCTTCAGCCCCAGGGCCAAGCCCAGCGCCACAGCAAAACAACCCTAACACACCGCCCCCTGCCAATATTGATGATTTTGACGACGATATTCCGTTTTAGACATCACTCAATAAATAATCAGTAAGTAAATGGATATTTTTCAAATAATTGCCGATGAGTTGACTGCATCAACTCATCAGGTTACTGCTGCCGTTAAACTTCTTGATGAAGGTGCAACAGTACCCTTCATAGCCCGTTATCGAAAAGAAGCGACCGGAGGCTTAGATGACACTCAATTACGAATGCTTGAACAACGCCTAATTTATTTACGGGAGTTAAACGAACGTCGTGAAGTAATCCTCGAAAGTATTAAGTCACAAGGTAAATTGACGGCCGAACTCGAACAGGCTATTACCAAAGCAGATTCTAAAACCCTGCTGGAAGATTTGTATTTACCCTACAAACCCAAGCGCCGCACCAAAGCGCAAATTGCCAGAGAGGCAGGGCTTGAACCGTTAGCAAATTACATTCTTGATGATCGCAACTGCATCCCCAATGAAATTGCCAAGACTTATCTCAATTCTGAAAAGGGTATTGATGATGCCGATGCCGCATTAGATGGCGCTCGACAAATCATTATGGAGCAAATTTCTGAAGATGCTGCTCTGCTATCCGAGTTGCGAGAGTATGTCTGGCAAAATGGTATCCTGCATTCATCTGTTGCTACAGATAAAGAGCTAGAAGCCAGTAAATTCAAAGATTATTTTGATTATCAAGAAGCGATCAAGAAAATCCCCTCTCATAGAGCCTTAGCTTTATTCCGCGGACGAAATGAAAGCCTGCTGAGCTTAAGTCTAAAACCAGGCCTGGATGACAAAGAACAACATCAACGCTGCGAATTACAAGTCGCCCGTCATATTCAGGTTGAAGACATCAGTAAACCAGCTGATGCGTGGCTAGCAGAAACGGCTCGTTTTGCCTGGAAAGTAAAGTTGTTTACCCGCATCGACCTGGATTTAAAACTGCGGCTGCGAGAAGCAGCAGAACTTGAAGCCATCAAGGTTTTCTCCAGTAATTTACGCGATTTATTACTGGCTGCCCCAGCAGGCCCCAAAGCAACACTGGGTCTTGACCCTGGTTTACGAACTGGCGTTAAAGTAGCCGTTGTTGATGCTACCGGAAAACTACTCGACACAGCAACCATTTATCCTCATGCTCCGAAGCGTCAATGGGATCAAGCCATTGCAGTACTTGCCAAATTAATTCAGCAACATCAGGTCACTCTGGTAAGCATTGGCAACGGCACAGGTTCCAGAGAAACTGACCAACTGGTTGCTGATGTAACCAAACAACACCCAGATTTGAAATTTAGCAAAATTATAGTTTCTGAAGCAGGTGCTTCAGTTTATTCAGCATCAGAACTAGCAGCAAAAGAATTCCCGGATCTGGATGTAACATTGCGTGGCGCAGTATCCATTGCCCGTCGCTTGCAAGATCCGTTAGCTGAGCTGGTGAAAATTGAAGCTAAATCCATTGGTGTAGGTCAATATCAGCATGATCTCAACCAAATCCAATTAGCCCGTGGCCTGAATTCTGTCGTTGAAGATTGTGTTAATGCAGTCGGTGTGGATATTAATACCGCATCAGCGCCTTTACTAAGTCAAGTTTCCGGCCTTTCCGCAAGTGTTAGCCAGAATATTGTTGATTTTCGTGAGAAAAACGGTGCCTTTCGCAATCGTAAACAACTAACTAAAGTACCTCGTCTTGGCGAAAAGGCTTTTGAACAAGCCGCCGGTTTTTTACGCATTATGAACGGTGAAAATCCACTGGATGCATCTGCCGTGCACCCAGAAGCCTACCCTGTTATTGAAGCGATACTGGATAATACCGGAAAAACTATCCGTGATCTCATTGGTCAAAGTGATTTTCTGCGTGGGCTTGACCCCGCCAATTTTACTGATGATAAATTTGGCTTGCCTACCGTTAGCGATATTCTGAAAGAACTGGAAAAACCAGGCCGAGACCCTCGCCCCGAGTTCAAAAGCGCCCAATTTAAAGAAGGCGTAGAAAAAATATCTGACCTAAAACCAGGCATGTCATTAGAAGGTGTCGTCACCAACGTTGCTAACTTCGGTGCGTTTGTTGACATCGGTGTACATCAAGATGGCCTGGTACACATTTCCCATTTAGCAGACACCTTTGTCAAAGATCCACGTGATGTTGTAAAAACAGGTGAATTAGTCAAGGTGAAAGTCATGGAAGTGGACACAGTAAGAAAACGCATTTCCCTATCAATGAAATCTAATCCAGAATCCAATATAAAGCCAACTGAACATAAGCGCAGTACTAAGAAAAACACCAGTCCCAAACCAAAGCCGAAAACAACGATCAATCCACAGGGCAGCATGGCAGATGCTCTCGCGAAAGCATTAAATAAAAGCTGAAAGTGCTACGATCCATTTATCGTAGTCCGTAACCCACAAACTATTATGATACTCACACAGAAAGATGCGTTTGATTGCTATCAAACGCTGGTTTTTTCTGATAACTTTTGGAGATTTTATGGAATTGCTTGATACCTTGTTCCCTCTGGGTTTAGGGCATTATTTTACTGGTGGATTGCTTATTGGTTTAGGCGTCAGTCTATTGTTTGTTCTAACAGGCCTTGTAGGAGGGATGAGTAGTGTCTATTCGGCGGTTTGGTCATACTTTTCAAAAGTATCATTTTTCCAGCAGGAAAAACATTTTCAAACAAGGCAATGGCGATTGGTTTATGCTGCTGGGCTGATTTTAGGCGCTTTTATTTGGCTGGTTTTTTCCGGTTTTGAAGTGACAGTGACAAGCATTTCGTGGGGAGAATTAGCATTAGGTGGTTTTATAGCTGGGTTTGGTGCTCGGCTCGGAAATGGCTGCACCTCAGGTCATGGGATTTGTGGTATTGCATCACTCAGCTTACCCTCTGTACTTGCTGTTCTGGTTTTTCTGTCAGCGGCTATGATTACGGCACAACTCATCGCTGCATTTGGATAATATTTTATGAAAACAACACTCTATTGGCTTGCAATTTTAGGAAGTGGCACTTTGTTTGGCTTCGGTCTTTCTATCTCGACTATGATTCAGCCTGAAATCGTATTGAGTTTTTTACGTTTTGAAGATTTTGGTCTTTTATTAGTGCTAGGTGGTGCTACCGGGCTGACAATGCTCTTTTATCAAATGGCGCCCCGTATTTTAAAAAAACCTTTAATAGCCGCTCAGTTTGGACAAAAACCAGTTGATACTATGAAGCGAACGCTACTCGGCGCACTTATTTTTGGTATTGGCTGGGGAATCTGCGGTGTTTGTCCAGGCCCCGCTATCGCAGGTCTTGGCGCCGGAAACTGGCCATTACTTATAGCGCTCTTTTCTATGCTTGCTGGAGCCTATGTCCAAGGGAGATGGTTTTCTGGAAATTAAGGAGTGCGTTTAAATATACTTCGCGTGGTCATGGATGCATAATATTTACTATTTCCAACCTAATCTTACTAAAACTAATGATAGAAACTAAAGCAGTCCTTC
Source organism: Methylococcaceae bacterium (assembly GCA_030618325.1). GTDB lineage: Bacteria > Pseudomonadota > Gammaproteobacteria > Methylococcales > Methylomonadaceae > JALSJK01. Next base: position 4,951 of record JAUXDP010000215.1, read on the forward strand.
GTTTCCGGCAAATCGGTATGATAACCATTATTGCCGTATATTTTCTGATTCTGGTAGGTGGGATTGTTCGTGCCTCTGGCGCTGGAATGGGCTGTCCGGACTGGCCGACTTGCTTTGGCCAGCTGGTGCCGCCTACCCATGAATCACAACTCCCCCCCAACTATCACGAAATCTATGCCGAAAGAGGCTATGCCAATACGGATTTCAATCCAGTCAAAACCTGGACAGAATATCTCAATCGTTTGTCTGGCGTTGCCATAGGTATTCTAATCATTTTAACCGCCTGGTATTCCAGAGTTTATCTAAAAGGAGATAAAGCCGTATTTTATTTGTCTATGAGTATATTATTTTTAGTTGGTTTTCAAGGTTGGTTAGGATCTGCAGTAGTAGCTAGCAACTTACAACCGTTTATGATTACCCTACACATGTTAGTTGCATTGCTAATAGTAGCGCTACTCATTTATGTCATTGCAAGATCACAGCGAGAGTTTATTGACAAAATCAATACCGATGCCCTACCTAAGTCGGTTAAAATACTTTAGATTATTGCTATGGGTCTTACCTTACTACAAGTAGCCATGGGTACTCAGGTGAGAGAAGCGGTCGATCTGATAGCGAATAATCATGGCTATATAGAACGGCTACACTGGCGAGATAGCTTTCCGATAAT
>JAUXDP010000136.1 GCA_030618325.1 Methylococcaceae bacterium
CATTAATCAAAATAGCCAATTGCTGATATTGAATATCAGTGTAAGGTGTCGTTTCCGTTCCTTCCAATTCTATGCCAATAGAAAAATCGTTACAACAGTTTCGGCCTTGATACTCAGATAGTCCAGCATGCCAGGCTCGTTTGTCGAATGGTACGTACTGTATTATGTTTCCAGTACGATCAATCAAGACATGGCAAGAAACCTCAAGTTGATGGATTTCCTTAAAATAAGGATGTTTATCTGGATTCAATTGGTTAGTGAATAGTTGGTCTATATAAGGTGTCCCAAACTCGCCAGGTGGCAAACTGATACAATGAATCACGATCAAGGAAATATCGTTTATATCTGGCCGTTCGTCATGGTTTGGCGATAATAGTCTTTTGGCATTTTCCAGCCAGTGATGTTTAATTTGCATGCATTAATTTTAAGCTAAACAAAAACGAAATGAAATTAAATCACGTACTAAGCAACGAAGTGGTGGCATACCTAAGCGAAGATGTCGGCTCAGGTGATTTAACAGCGGCGATAATTCCTGAGGAAATTGTCGCCGAAGCAGTGGTAATCACCAGAGAAGCTATGGTGTTATGCGGTAAGCCCTGGTTTGATGCCATCTTTAAACAGCTTGATAAGCAGGTACATATTACCTGGTCGAATTCAGAAGGTGATTACGTTGAAGCTGGAACTGAATTATGCCAGCTAACTGGCAATGCCAGAGCCTTGTTGACAGGCGAAAGAACCGCATTAAACATACTACAAACTCTCTCAGCAACAGCAACCATAGCCCGAAATTATGCTCAAGCTGTGGCCGGTACTGGCTGCAAAATTTTGGATACTCGAAAAACTATTCCAGGGTTACGTATGGCTCAGAAATATGCAGTTGAATGTGGCGGCTGTTATAATCACCGGATTGGTTTATTTGACGCTATTTTAATTAAGGAAAACCATATTATCGCTGCCGGATCAATTGCCCAAGCTGTAGCCAGGGCGAGGCAGAGTAGTACTGTACCCGTTGAGGTTGAAGTCGAAAATCTGGATGAATTTCAACAGGCTCTGGATGCAAACCCAGACAGGGTTATGCTGGATAATTTTTCTCTGGCTGATATGCGAACAGCTGTAGAAAAAAATGTAGGGCAAATCGAACTGGAAGCTTCGGGGAATGTCGAACTTAACAATATCAGATCAGTAGCCGAAACGGGTGTGGACTATATTTCTGTTGGAGCTTTGACCAAAAATATTAAAGCGATAGATTTATCTATGCGAAGTAGCTTTAAGGAGTAACGAACATGTCTGAAAATATTGCAGAAATATTCAAACAAATCATGCACGGGGTATATGTAATCGGTGTAGCTAACGGTGATCAACAAAATGCCTTTACTGCTGCATGGGTCATGCAGGCTTCATTTGATCCGCCATTGCTGGTATTCAGTATAAACCCAGAAAGTCGTTCATTTCAGCTGTTAAAAGAAGGCGGAATATGTTCGATTAACGTGTTGAATCGTGAGCAAATGGAACTGGCAGATCATTTTGGACATCACAGCGACAAAGATAAAATGTCAGCTTGCCAATGGCGTAAAGCTAAAACAGGCGTACCTGTAATGACAGAAAGTCTAGCCTATTTTGATTGTGAAATTAGCCATTATGCCGATGCCGGCGATCATAAACTGGCTATTTGCCGGGTTGTTGATGCCGCCATATTGAATGAGGGTATCCCTATGAGTTATAGCATGACAGACGATATGGATGGCAGTAAAGAGATATTTCCTGATGAATTCTGAAAAGGATTGTGCAAGGAGGGGTAGGGTTTATGACACTTTTTCTCCACGTGTTTGTAATTCCTCTTGCAATGAAGAAAACTTGGTAAGTTGCCCTTTAATACCTTCGATATCAAATACGTCAATCATTTCCCTTAGCTGGTTGGCATAGTCCAAAACAGGTTCGAAGTTGTATTCCTCAGCAATATTGACTAAGTCATCCGCAAATTTTTTCATGTCAGAAATCTTATTGCCTTGCTGAATGATTTGCCATTGCTCTCTTTGTTGTTCCAGTTTTTTTAATACCTCGGGCAATAGCTTTTGTTGTGTCGCTGATAATTCAATTTTAGTAGAGTGTGGATTATCCAGTTTGATAATTTGATGGTCGAGAAAGCGAGTTAATGCAGAAAATAAATCGGCACGTAGAACCGGTTTTCTCAAATAAGCATCAAAATTTTCACTTTTTGCTCGTTCGTAATCATCCTTCATGACTGAGGCCGTCAACGCGATAATGGGAACATCCTTGAATTGTTTGATTTTCTCAGCAGCCTGGTAACCATTCATGACCGGCATTCTGATATCCATTAAAATTAGATCGAAAGCCTGTTGCTGAGCAATATTAAATGCTTCCTGACCGTTTTCAGCTTCAACAATGGTGATTTCTGTATCCACAAAATTTGCGCATATTAATTGTCGGTTATCTGTAATATCGTCAACGACCAGTATTGTCGCCGGTGCAAACTGTACTGTATTAGCAACAAAATTATCGGTTTTAGATAAAAGACTTGGTTTTACCGAGGCAACATCAACGTTGTTCAAGCAAACGGTAAAAGTTGAACCTTGCCCCACTTCACTTTTTACTGAAATATCTCCTTCCATCAGCTCAATTAATCGACGACTAATCGATAAGCCCAGACCCGTACCACCAAATTTTGAATAACTCTGACCATCGGTCTGTTGAAATTCTTCGAAAATGGATTGCAATTGTAGCTCTGGAATACCGATACCGGTGTCCTCAATATCAATGATTAAATTCAGTGTGCTGCGGATTTTATTATCATTAACGGTTCTCGCCCTTAACCGAATATGACCAAGCTCAGTAAACTTAACGGCATTACCGATAAGGTTTAACAGCACCTGCCGTAAACGAATGGCATCTAACATCAGGCTTTCTGGTATTTTAGAATCAACATCAATGATTAAATCCAGACCTTTTTCATGTATTTTCATCATGAAAATATTACCCAACTCAGTAAATAATTCATGAGGGTTGGTTGCCGTTTTTTCGATATCCATTTTCCCGGCTTCAATTTTGGATAAATCCAGAATATCGTTGATGAGTAGCAACAGGGAATTACCAGCAGAATGAATAGTTTTAACAAATGACTTAAGTTTAGGGTCTCTTACCTGGTCGTTCAGTAATTCGGTAAAACCAATAATGGCATTCATAGGGGTGCGAATTTCGTGACTCATATTGGCAAGAAATTCAGATTTGGCATGATTTGCAGCTTCCGCATCTTCTTTGGCTTTCTGCATGGCTGCTTCCATTTCAAGACGTTCTGTCATGTCAACTGCGATCGTTAATAAAGCATGCTGGTTATGGTAATTAACCAACATGATAGACATCATCATAGAACGAACTGTACCGTCAGGTTTTTTAAACTGGATAATTTTTTGCTCTACTTTGCCATTCTCGGTAAGCTCTTTTAGAATAGCATTCCGATCATTACTGTCATTATAAAAATCCAGAGCATTATATTTTCCAATATCCTCCTTGCGGATTTTATAATCAGTCAATGCTTGAGGATTAGCAGATATGATTTTCCCATCAAATGAAGTAACAAAAATTTGTAGGGGGATAGTGTCTATTAAAGCCTGGGTTTGAGCTTCAATTTTTTTCCTGCGACATACTTCGTTAGCCAGTTTCCTGTTCCAGTAGAAAAAAGTAGCAATAATTAAAGATAAAATCCCTGCTATTATAGCTAGCCAGGTATAGTCAATTTTTGTCGCATATTTATGTTTTCCCCAGGCATCAAGAATATGCTGTTTTTCTGCTTTACTTATAGAGCCAAGTGCGCGATTAAATAGGGGCACTAAGGGTGAAAATTCTTTACTCATACCAAAGGCTAACTGGGTGGTAAATTCTGTTTTTCCAATGATATGAATATTATTCATCTGATGTTCGGAGATGTGATAGCTTGCCTGTGCTAATGTCGCCAAGAGAGCATCAACCTTACCGGTTGATACCGCAGTGAGCCCATCATCAATTGAATCAACCAAGTGAAAACTTAGGTCTGGATATTTTTTTATGATTTCCGCCACATAGCCATATTCTTTTATGACAGCTATTTTTTTTTGTTTTATCTGCTCGATATTTTCAACATAGTTTTCATCATTTTTCATGACAATGATGATAGGGCTTGATAGATAGGGTTGAGTGAAAGTTAAGTGTGATTTTAGATCTGAATTAGGGGATTCAGAAAGTATATCAACTTCACCTTGTTTGACTTTGGTGACTGATTCACTCCACGATTGGGTTGGGATAAGGTCAATTTTAATGCCCAGTTTTTGTTCAATCAGTTTTAAATGTTCGGCAACAATGCCTATATAGTTGCCCTGATTATCAAATGCCTCATAGGGAAGCCAATTGGGGTCACCGGTAAAACGGATGGTTTTGTGATTATTAAGCCACTGTTGTTCTTTGGTACTTAAATTTAAAGTATTCACTTCATCTCTATCAACACCCATCCATTTAAGCCTAAGGGAGGATATTTCTAAGTCTGAAATCGACGCCAACGCCTTGTTCAAAATACCTTGAAATATTTGCCAGTCTTTACGGACAGCAAATGAGTGGCTCTTGGGTTTCAGTTCTGAAGGTTTAGTCAGAATGATTTTTAAATTTGTTAATGCATTTTCTGAAGCTATCCAATTTGCCGCTCCTTGATTACCAATATAAGCATCCGCTTTACCATGCGAAACTGCAGTTAAAGCCTCCAATGTGGAGGCAACAGGTAAAAGATTTATTCTTGGAAAATCAGTAGCCAAGCGTTCGTGTAAAGAATATTGGTTTTCTATAGCAACTGTTTTATTTATTAAATCATTCAGGCTGGTTATTTTTAAACTGTTCTTTTTCGTATAAATTGAGATCGGTGGAGTAAAATAGCCATTTGTAAAATTCAAAAATTGCTGCCGTTTTGGAGTTATAACAATACCGCCTAGCATATCAATATCATGGTTGCGCACTTTCTCAAGTGTTTCCGACCAGCTATATTGTGAGATAATTTTAAATTTAATTCCAAGCCGACTTTCAATTAGCCGTGCTAACTCCGCAGTAAATCCTTGCATCTTCCCTGAATTGCCAACAAATTCAAAAGGTGGCCAGTTTGATTCTGCACCTAGTCGTATCTCTGGATGATCTTTAAGCCACTTAACTTCCTCTGTTGTTAATTTCAAAGCTTGTTTTTTTGATTTCGGTATTTTCCCCAACCATTTGTTATATATTGTTTGTCTCTCATGAACCGAGATAGCATTCAGGCCTTTTTGTATAATCGATGCTAATTCTGGTGCATCCTTTCTACTAATAACATGAATAGTATTACGGCCTTTCACACGAGTAGATTTAAACGGAATAATCGTATTGATGGCATCTTTTTTTAAAGTGTGGTTAAGTACTGCATAGCTGTCATAAAGTACGTCTGCTCGATTTTCTAACACGGCATCTATTGCTGCGCCAAAGTTATTAGTGGTAACAATATTTATTTTCGGATAATGTTTTTTTAAAGTGTTGATATGAGCATAGTTTTTTGGAATCGCTATGCGTTTTCCATTCAGGTCATGTATTGTTTTTACATCGAGATCATTACGTATAAAAAAATAATCCAGCGTTTCACTATAGGGTTGTGAATAAATAACATATTCAGCCCTGTCTTCGGTGTAATAAGCTGAACTTAATAAATCAATTTTTTTGTTACGAATATTTTGTAGATGATGACTCCATTGAGCAATCGTCACTTCAAACTTTAAACCGGTCTTGTTAGCTATCAGATTTAAATAATCATTGGCCATACCGCTGTATTTTCCATTACGATCTACAAAATCAAAAGGTGGCCAATCGGAAAGGCCGCCAACGGATACGTGTGGGTGTTGTTTTATCCAGTTCTTTTCTGCTGCGGTTAAAGTGACTTCAAAAGAATGTTCTAAGGAGCTTGGTATATTTGGATTAGCATAACTGAAATTATGGAAGGTTATTAGAAATAGCAGAAGTAACCAAAATATCTGACCATACCTTTCACATTCAAAAATACCTTGTTTTGAGTGTCTTTGTTTTTCTGAAAAGCGAAGAGTGGGGATGACGCAATAGTGATTTATTAAGTTTTGCAGCAAAGGTATTTGCAATAAACAGGGGTGCCATAAACAAGGTATTTTTGAATGTAAAAGAATATACTCTATTAACCGTTTTTTCAGGATCATGGCCTATTTGGTTATTAAAATATACTTTTCTTGTGTGGAAAGTATTTCAAATAAAGATACCCTAAATTTCTTCAATTGCAATAAATTCATCTAGATGTTCCAGAAAAATATCAACCAGCTCTGGATCAAATTGGCTACCACGATGATCTTTAATGTAGTCTACCGCGTCCTCAATTGTCCATGCTTCCTTGTAGCGGCGGTGGTGAGTTAGAGCATCGAAAACATCTGCTAATGCGACAATTCGGCCATAGATATGGATATCTGTTCCTTTAAGTCCTCTTGGATAACCGGTGCCGTTCCATTTTTCATGGTGTTCATAAGCAATAATGGCTGCAGCCTTCATGTATTTGCGTTGTGATTTACAAAGCAGCTCATAGGCATTGCTGGTGTGGTGCTTCATGATTTCAAATTCATCTTCAGTATATCGGCCTGGTTTATGAAGAATTTCGGGTGGTACCGTTATCTTGCCAATATCATGCATCGGCGCCGCATGAAAAATTATTTCCGCATCATCCTCATTTAAGCTGGGGTAGTATGTGGCCAGCAACCTGGAGGTTTCAGCCATTCGAACAACATGCTTCCCGGTTTCATCAGATGTGGATTCCAGAACCTCTGTTAGCATAGTAATCATTTCCTTCTGATTATCTTCAAGTTCGGTCAGTAAACGAATCTGCGCATAGTTTGCCTTGGTTTCCAGGTCAATATTTTGTTGCTTAAGAAAGGTCTTGGCACGATATAGAAGGATATGATTTTTAACCCGAGCTAAAATTTCGTTGGCATGAAAGGGTTTGGTTATGTAATCAACACAACCTACTTCAAACCCTTTGCTAATGGATTCAACATCCACTCTGGCAGTTAAAAAAATGACAGGTACATCTTGCCATCGTGGGGATGTTTTCAACTGTTTGCACAATGAGTAACCATCCATTCCGGGCATCATGATGTCTAACAGAATCAAGTCAAAATCTGTGTTTTCATCCTCAAGAATAGAAAGTGCCTTGTTACCGTTATCAGCAAATGAAAATTCATAATTATCCTCTTGCAGGATATTCATGACCACTTGAATGTTATCCACAACATCATCAACAATCAGTATATGCTTGTTTGGTATCATGATCTTTCTATATAAGTATTTCCTTAAGATATCAGTAAGATTATATAATCATCCATAGCAAAATGCATGATTATCTAACATTTGGCATGATCCTATCTCATCGAGCGCTGTAAACTATTGTTTTGTATTAGCTGTTAACGGGTGTTTCTAGATTTATGGTGCTTTTTTCAGAATGTGTCTGTAATTCCTCCTGTAATGAAGAAAAATCGGAAAGTTGCTGCTTAATGCCCTCGATATCAAATACGTCAATCATATCCATTAGCTGGTGGGCGTAGTCCAAAACAGGTTCGAAATCGTATTTCTCAGCAATATTGATCAAATCACCCGCAAATTTTTTCATGTCAGAAATATTATTGTCTTGCTGAATGGTTTGCCATTGCTTTTTTTGTTGTTCCAGTTTTTTAAGTACTTCTGGTAACATACTTTTTTGAGTTCTCGATAATTTTATTTTAGTGGGTTGCGAGTTATCTGGCTTGATAATTTGATGATCAAGAAAGCGAGTTAACATTGCAAATAAATCGGCACGCAATACCGGTTTTCTCAAATAGCCATCAAAATTTTCACTTTTAACACGCTCATAATCATCTCTCATGACCGAGGCTGTTAAAGCAATAATGGGAACACACTTGAACTGTTTGATTTTCTCTGCAGCTTGGTATCCATTCATCACTGGCATTCTAATATCCATTAAAATCAGATCAATAGTCTGTTGCTGAGCAATATTAATTGCTTCCTGACCATTTTCAGCTTCTATAATCGTGATTTCTGTTTCAAAAAAATTTGCGCAAATTAATTGCCGGTTATCTGTTATATCATCAACAACCAGTATTGTTGCCGGTGAAAACAGCACCGTATTGGCTGCAAAATCATCAGTATGAGGTAAAAGGCTTGGTTTCACCGAAGCCACATCAACATTGTTTAAGCTAACGGTGAAAGTTGAGCCGTGTCCCTCTTCACTTATTACTGAAATCTCGCCTCCCATCAATTCAGTTAATCGGCGACTAATCGACAAACCCAAACCCGTACCACCAAATTTCGAGTGACTCTGTCCTTCGGTCTGTTGAAATTCATTAAAAATGGTTTGTAATTGTTGTTCTGGAATACCGATACCGGTGTCTTCAATATCAATGAGTAAATTCAATTTGCTTCGTATTTTATCTTCATTAACCGTTCTTGCTCGTAATCGGACCTGACCCAGCTCCGTAAATTTTACGGCATTACCGATAAGATTTAACAACACCTGCCGTAAACGAACCGCATCCAGCATTAGGCTTTCAGGTATTTCAGGATCAACGTCAATGATTAAATCCAAGCCTTTTTCACG
>JAUXDP010000127.1 GCA_030618325.1 Methylococcaceae bacterium
TGAACATTGGTTAGTCTTGGCACTAATTGTTAACCTGGTATCCCAGACTGTATTTATGTCTTTTTCAGGACATTTATTTGACCTGGAGTTCGATGCAGCCCATCTGTTAAAAAAAGTCAGCTACCTGTGTGTGTTAGTGGGTTTATTCATTAATATGTATGACAGCTTTAAGCAAGTAGAGGAAGAAATAGAAGAAAGAAAAAAAGTCCAAACTGCTTTAGCTAACAGTGAAGCACGATATCGATCAGTAATAGATTCCGTCATAGATAGCATTATCACCATTGACTCACAGGGGCGGATAATGACTATGAACCCTGCAACAGAAACTATTTTTGGATACAAAAAAATAGATCTCATAGGTAATAATATTAAAATGCTCATGCCGGAACCTTTCCATAGCGAGCATGACGGCTATCTTCACAATTACCTTACGACAAGAATAGCTAAAATCATTGGAAAAGGTAGAGAAGTACAGGGCAAGCGTAAAAATGGCGATGTGTTTCCGATGGACTTGGCGGTTAGTGAAGTTACCATTAATAAACAACGAATGTTTATCGGTTTGGTTAGGGATATCACTGAGCGAAAAAAAATTGAAAACATGAAAAACGAATTTATTTCTACCGTCAGTCATGAATTACGCACCCCACTCACTTCTATTCAGGGCTCATTGGACTTAATACTCAGCGGCGCAATGGGAGAACTGACTGACGAGTGTAAACCCTTGTTAGAAATAGCAAGTAACAATAGCTCTCGTTTAGTACGTCTAATTAATGATATTTTAGATATCGAAAAAATCGAATCCGGAAAAATGGAATTTTCTATAAAACCGATTGATATTATGACGGTAGTAAAACAATCCGTAGACTCAAATCAGGCTTATGCAGATGAATATGGGGTTAAATTAATAATAAGCAATCAACTTAGCCAATTTTATGTGCTGGCCGATAGCGATCGTTTAATTCAGGTGTTAACGAATTTAATATCCAATGCAGCAAAATTTTCACTCAGTGGTCAATCAATCGAGATTTCTGTTGTACAGGCTGGCAATAATGTACGCATTAGTGTGACAGATTATGGGTCTGGCATACCCGATGAATTTAAAAAACGTATCTTTACCAAATTTTCACAGGCCGATGCATCATCAACCAAGCAACAAGGTGGCACAGGTTTAGGCTTGAGTATTACTAAAGCTATTATTGAAAAGATGGGAGGACAGATTAACTATGATTCTGAGCCTAACAAAAAAACCTGCTTTTATTTTGACTTACCTATTTATCAGCAGAAAACAGATACAGATACAGATACAGATACAGATAGAATTTTAATTTGTGAAGATGATCCCGACATCTCCAACTTGCTAAAGTTAATGCTTGAACAACGAGGTTTTTTAACAGAGATTGCTTCCAACGCAGAACAAGCAAAAGAAAAATTACTTAGCAAACATTATGCTGCAATGACGCTAGACTTGATGTTGCCAGGGCAAAGCGGTGTTGAGTTTTTTAAAGAACTACGTCAGACAGAAGAACTTTCTGAAATACCTATTATTATCATTTCAGCCTTCGTTGACAAAGGTAAAGCAGAACTAAATGGCAAGGCAATATCGGTTTGTGACTGGCTGGATAAACCCATTGACCAAAGTCGCCTGGAATTAGCAGTAAACAAAGCAATAGAAGGTAAAGTGAAAAATCATTTCCGGATATTACATGTAGAGGATGATCCTGATATTGTGACTTTAGTCCAAACTCTTTTAATAAACCAAGCAACTGTTGATGTTGCTATGGATTTAAAAACAGCTAAAAACAAATTGCAACAAGGTTATGATTTAGTTATTCTTGACTTGGAACTACCGGATGGTTCGGGGCGCACCTTATTACCAATACTTGCTGACCGAATTCCACCGATACCCGTCGTTATCTTTTCGGCTCAAGATAGTATTGATGAACTTAAAGAGAGTGTAAGTGCAAGTTTTATCAAATCAAAAACCCGTAATGAAGACCTTATCCATTCGATTGAATTAATTCTTGGGCGGAAAACCAATCAACCTTAAATGAGGTAACAAGTTGACTGAAGCATTAAAAGTTCTATATGTAGAAGATGAGTTGGATATTCAAACCATAGCTCGTATTTCATTGGAAAAAATTGGCGGATTTAATTTGAGCGTGTGCAGTTCAGGTAAAGAGGCACTTAATAAATTATCCGACTTTGCCCCAGACATTATCTTGTTAGATGTTATGATGCCAGAAATGGATGGGGTGGAAACCTATCAAAACTTACGACAAATTCCTAAATGTTCGGATATTCCAGTGGTGTTCATGACTGCGAGAGTGCAGGCACATGAAATTAAAAGTTATCTGGATTTAGGGGCTATAGATGTCATTGCCAAACCTTTTAGTCCGATGACTTTAGCCGATCAGGTTAAAACTATCTTGAGAAAAGTTAATGGGGTATGAGCAAGAACTAAAAGACCTGAGTAATGCCTTTGGTGCAGCATTACCAGAAAAATTAGCAGTAATACAGGCTGACTGGGATCATCTGAAACATCATAATGAAATACTCTCTAATGATCTAATCCGTAAAGTACATAGTCTGATAGGTGCAGGAGCAACCTTTGGCTTTTCTTCACTCAGTACAGCGGCTAAAGAACTTGAACTAGAGTTGCGTGATTATCAACAACAGGAAGCCCAAGCATCAAAATACACAGACAGTTTGGAACCTTTGTTTATGGCACTGGAAAGTGCAGCACATCAGCCCTGCGAATATGACATCAGTGTTGATACCCATCTCCCAAAAACAACCAATATTGTCGATAATGATATCTTTTCTATTCTGATTATTAGTGACAACCAGCCTTTAACCGCAGACCTGGGTAGACAGCTTAAAGTCTTGAAAATGGCTAGTCATATTGTCAACTCATCTAGTAATCTAGAGACAACGATAGAACAAGTATCCCCTAGATGTATCGTGCTTGATTTGAGCTCGAAACAAAACCCCGTCGATGAAATAAAAATTATTAAAGACATTCAGCAAAGGTTTTATAAGACACCCTCATTAATCGTGATTTCTAGTCATAATGATATGTCGATTCGTTTATTAGCTGTAAAAGCAGGTGCAACGGCTTATTTTCTTACGCCTTTCAATACCTCAGAATTAGTTAAATCCATCCATTCACAATGTTACCCTGCTATTACCCCTCCTTATCGTGTTTTGATTGTTGATGATGATGAACAGTTTGCTCATCATACTGCGCTGATCTTGCAGAGATCCGGAACGAATATAGAATCCTGCGTGCTAACTCAACCCTTAAATATTTTGGAATCATTGGAACGCTTTCAACCAGAAGTTATATTGCTAGATTTGTACATGCCTGAATGTGATGGTATTGAGCTAGCTACGATTATTCGTCAACAATGCATATATGCAGGTATTGCTATTGTATTTTTCTCTGTTGAAACAGCAATTGATCGTCATGTCGATGCATTACGTGTCGGAGGTGATGATTTTTTACTTAAATCAATGCCCCCCAATCAACTGATCGCCAAAGTCGAAGCTAAAGCATACAATGCTCGTACGGTACAAAGTCTGATGTTACATGATGGTCTAACGGGATTATTAAATCGTTCCCATTTTATTGAAACCATTAGTCGGCAAATATCAGTTTGCCAACGTTATCAGAAACATTTTTCTTATGTGATGTTGGATTTGGATCATTTTAAGCAGGTGAATGATCAGCATGGACATTCAGCTGGTGATGAAGTACTTAAAACTTTAGCAGAATTGATGAGGCGACGATTCCGAGCAGTCGATAGCCTATTTCGTTTTGGCGGTGAAGAATTTGTGCTTATATTGCCTGACACTCGGGCTAATCAAGCTGAACCCGTTATTAATGAACTATTACAGAAATTTAGAATACTGAAATTTTCTTCAAAAGAGCAACCTTTTTCAGTCACTTTTAGTGCGGGTATTGCGCAATACCCTGATTACCCAGACCCCTCATGTTTAGCCGAAGCGGCTGATAGAGCATTGTATAAGGCAAAAGAGGATGGACGTAATCAAGTACGGCTAGCATAAAGGGATAAATAGTGAATAATCAAGAAATAAAAATCTTAATCGTTGATGATGAAGAATTAGTTGCTCAAGATATTCAAAGTAAACTAAAAAAACTGGGTTATAGTGTCTCAGGCATTGTTGATAATGCATTGGATGCGATTAATCATGCAGCAGATAAGCAGCCTGATCTGGTGATAATGGATATTGTCTTACCAGGTAATTTGGACGGTATTCAAGCTGCCGCAGCCATTCGAGATGAACACGATATACCGGTAATCTATCTTACCTCGCACACTGGCCAGGTTTTTCTGGATCGTGCAAAAATCACTGATCCCATGGCCTATATTGTTAAACCGGCCAGTACAAGTAACTTACATGTTGCTATCAGTTTCGCCATCCATAAAGCAGAAAGTGAACGACATCAGCATGAAAAAGAATGGCTTGATGCAACACTGGTTAGCCTTGCAGATGCTCTATTAGTATGGAATCCTGAAGGTAAAATTATTCGAGTTAATCATGCCCTGTTAAAGTTGTTACAAAAAACAGAACAGCAACTCATTGGTCTTGATATTGCACAAGCTATTACGCTTAACAATGCCGATGATGGACAGGAAATTACAGCAAAGTTAGTATATTTAACTGAATCTCAGGGCAACTTCAAAGATGACTGGGACTTAATATTAGAATCAAACAATCAGCAAATTCCCGTTCGTATAAGTGGTAATCAAATTCTAAACCCGCTGAAACAATGTTTAGGATATGCCATGCTGATTCGGGACGATACTGAACGCAAACACCAGGAACAAATCATACAGGAAAGTGAAACACGCTTTCGACAACTGGTTGATCATATAGAAAGTATTTTTTACCTCAGTGATGTAGAAAAAAGACAAGTCATCTATTTGAGTCCTGCTTATGAAAAAATTTATCACTACTTACCTCCTGCTCCTCTAGAATCAAGCGATACTCCTTTTATCAACCATGTACATCCTGATGACCTGGATATAGCAAAAAAATTAATCAACTCATTACATGCACGGGAAAAATGTACAGCAATCTTCCGAATTACCCGACCGGATGGAGAAATACGCTGGATTAAAACCCGTGGATATCCAGTAAACGATACTCAAGGAGAAGTTTTTCGAATGGCATGCGTTATAGATGATGTCACTGATAACATGCAGAAAGAAGTAAAGCTTCAGCAAGCCACAAAAGTTTTCGAAAATACATCTGAAGGCATCCTTATAACCGATGGGAATTCAAAAATAATTTCTATTAATCAAGCCTTCAGTAAAATTACTGGTTATTCCGAACAGGATGTATTAGGGATGACACCTGGAATATTACAATCAGGACTACATCCCCCAGATTTTTATCAAAATTTGTGGAACGCTATTAATACGCAGGGTTATTGGCAAGGAGAAATAATTAACCGGCGAAAAAATGGCGAAACTTATACGCAATGGACGTCAATCAATACTATTTATGATACTGATCAAAATATTTTAAACTATATTTCCCTGTTCAATGACATTACGCATATCAAGAAATCTCAGGAAAAACTTGATTTTCTAGCTTATCATGATCATTTAACTGGCTTTGCCAACCGATTGTTATTTGATGATCGCCTTAACCATGCTATTGACAGGGCGGATCGCGATCAACATCAACTCATGGTGCTATTACTAGACCTGGATCGTTTTAAAGATATTAATGATACGCTAGGACATGCAGCGGGTGATTCATTGTTAAAATTATTGGCGGATCGGATGCGGGGTTGTTTACGAGATGAAGATACTTTGGCAAGACTGGGCGGAGATGAATTTGTTTTTTTGTTGGAAGATCTGAATTTACGAGGAGATGTACACCTTATTGCAGATAAAATTCAACAACTATTTACAGAACCTTTTTTGCTTGAAGATCGTGAGATTATTGTTACAGCCAGTATAGGCATCAGTATTTACCCTAGTGATGGTATTGATGCAACTACATTGATTAAGCATGCAGATATAGCTATGTATAATGCGAAAGAACAAGGAAAGAATTGTGTTTCTTTTTATACTAAGGTATTAAACATAAATAATATCAACCGCTTAACGCTTTCTACAGAAATGCGTCTTGGCCTAGCTCGCGGACAGTTTATTGTTTACTATCAACCTCAGATCAATCTGAAAAATAAACAAATTGTGGGTGCAGAAGCATTGGTTCGGTGGCAACATCCAACTAAGGGATTTATGCCTCCATTAGACTTTATATCGTTAGCGGAAGAAACCGGGTTTATCGAAGAACTCGGCAAATGGGTACTGTATGCCGCCTGCCGACAATGTAAACTTTGGCATGGGATGGGCTATGATACCTTAGTTATAGCCGTTAACCTGAGCGCTAGACAATTTTTATTCACTGATATTGCCGAAACGGTGAAATCAGTTTTGGAAGAAACAGGATTGCCTGCTCAGTATTTGGAACTGGAAATTACTGAAAGTGGCTGGATGGAACGAATAGATAAGGTTGTTGCTTCACTACACACCTTAAAATCACTCGGTGTCAGTTTATCCATTGATGATTTTGGTACTGGCTATTCATCTCTTGGTTATTTAAAACGTTTCCCCATTGATAAGTTAAAAATAGACCGCTCTTTTGTTAAGGATATTCCTAACAATAAACAAGATGTTGCCATATCCAAATCGATTATCACTCTCGGTACAAGTCTTGGTTTAAATATTATTGCTGAAGGAGTAGAAACAGAAGCACAGCAACACTTTTTTCTTATCGAAGGTTGTCATGAAATGCAGGGTTTTTTGTATAGTAAGCCCGTCCCCCCTGATGAATTTATTCCCCTATTAATATAGTAATGTTGTTTTCCACCTGAACGTTTATAAAAAATGGACTCAGGTCTTTTCTCTTTTACTTTTTCTGATTCCCACGAGTTACTTTTTAAAGTGACATCCTCTTTTCCACGTTAGATAGAAGTGGCCCCAAAATAGCTGAAGGTCTACGTAATCAGGAAAACTCATACCCCAACTTTATTAGTGAATATTTTTAGGTTTTAGTCTATATTCAACCTAGAAAAATCAGTTGAGTCTACCCCCTACCAACTAAATTCAGCATAAAGCTGTGTAACCTTGTGTCCGGAAAAGTGTTGACACATCAATCGTCGGCTACCTGTCAGTTGTTTGACACGAAGAGCCACAAACATTGCATCAGGTCTTCGCGCTTACGGTTTAGAATTGCCAATAACAGTTTCAGCTGAGTGGTTGTCACAGTTTTATAAGTTCTAACTTTGTATTCTCTGTCTCAGCCAATGTCGAATTGTTTTCAGAATTTTACCCCGTAGTACCGGTTCGGAAAATAGCTGTTCATGGTGACTTTTATCACGTAAAGGCAGTATCGCGCTATCTTTATGATGATGGTGGGTTGCTGCGGCAAAATCGATATTACCCCATGCTGGAGTAATAGGATCGTTTTCAGAGTAGATGAGTAGATAGGGCGTCTCAAATTGTTCCATTTGTTGTCTAAATTGAATAATTTCTTTTTCCACACCCAGTACATAACGCAGAATCGAGCGGCGTATGATGTAATTATCGGCGCGATGTCGAATTTTTTCTTCTTCCCAATCTTGTAGATAATCTTCTACCCAAGCTGGGGTAGTGGGTGAAAATAAGTTTCGGGCGCCAGGTAACGACAGGAGTTCAATAATGCCATCTTGCAAAGGAACAGTAATTAATGCCAATAATTGATTAAGTAGCATGATGGGTAAGGGTTCGTTGTGCGGGGTTAAGAAATGTTGATGGGTGTGAAATGAAAACCGAACCAGAGGATTTTGCAACCAACCGCGCCATCCCGGAACATTAGTAACAGAGAAAGCTGGGCCCATGAAAATAATACCTTTGACTCTTGCGTATACAGGTTCATTTTTTATTTGCAACATATAAGAGGCTGTCACCAACGAGCCAAGACTATGAGATAAGATAAAAATGGGTAGTGGTTTACCTGTTGAAGTCTCGTCACATTTATTGCTCAAGAACTGCAAGGCTTGAGCAAGGTTTTTACGCATCGGTTGTAAATTACGTAAGCTAACCTGTTCAAGATAAGCGTCTCGGGCATCATAAGTATTTTTACCGGATGCAATGCTTTGGTGTGCTGAACGTAGTACAGGATTACTTAAACCATGCCCTGCCAAGTCGATTCCTGCAACTATATATTCATCAGCAAATTCTCTGGCAATACTTCCGTAACGACCGATATGCTCGTTCATGCCATGAATAATGAGTAGGCAGGCCTGTGCGGAATCCAGTTGTTTGGGTTCAAGAATCTGCATGTGCAGGGGCGAATTCTTCCTTTCGGCATGCAGATCTGTTTGTTTACCCCAGACAGGATATTTTTCTCTTACCATTTGTTGGTATGTACAACCGCTAGAAAATAGCAACAAAAACGTAGCGGCCCATATTCTCCAATTAGTCTGCAGCCAAATGAAAATGCAGATAGGCCACATCTTGTTTTCCAGGTCCGTTACACAATAATTTGTAGAAGGAGATATTCATTATCTTCCTCACTGAGTTCGCCAATGTTTTTATTATCCTTTTTTTTGGAACAAACATATAATGGATTTCAAGTTTGCGAATCAAGAATCAAGGGATCAGATCCTGTCTTAAAAATCAAGTCTAATTTACATTATTTTGCGTAATTAACATCAAATGGCTTTTCTGTTTTCAATACGCCATAAGCGATGACTAAAAGCTTTCTCATAACAGCAATCAAAGCCACTTTTTTAGGCTTGCCGTTTTTTAAAAACTTGTTGTAGAAGTTCATCATTAATGGATTAAATCTTACTGCAACTAATGCGGGCATATAGAGTGACTTTCGCAATCGGCTGCTGCCCATTTTGGATAAACTTGAGCGCTGAATGCTA
>JAUXDP010000283.1 GCA_030618325.1 Methylococcaceae bacterium
AAATCTACCGCTTCATAGTCGTGCCTGCAGTAAATGTCGCGGCCAAATTTTTGCCAATGATCATGAACGATTCGACTGACTGACTGCTTTTTTACGGCCAATAAATTCATCCAGAACAACACTGCCCATAAGCCATCTTTTTCTCTGACATGGTCGGAGCCGGTACCGAAACTTTCTTCTCCACACAAGGTAATTTTTTGGGCATCAAGTAAATTGCCAAAATATTTCCAGCCGGTTGGTGTTTCGTAACAGGGTATGCCAAAAGCATCAGCCACTCTGTCCACCGCCTGGCTGGTAGGCATGGAGCGAGCAACCCCACAAACTCCCTGACTATAACCAGGAATCAAATGGGCATTAGCAGCCATAATAGCCAGACTGTCGCTGGGCGTAACAAAAATATTATCACCCAGAATCATGTTGCGGTCACCATCACCATCCGATGCAGCACCAAAGCTTGGTGATTTGGCGCTAAACATGATTTCTGATAATTCTTTGGCATGAGCCAAGTTGGGGTCGGGATGGCCACCACCAAAATCGGGCAGGGGTTCGGCATTGATGACCGAGCCAGGTTCAGCACCAAGAATATCCTCAATGATTCGCTTGGCATACGGGCCGGTAATAGCGTGCATGGCATCAAAGCATAAGGTGATGAAACTAGACTTTATCGATCTTTGAATTAATGGGAAATCAAACAGCTGACTCATTAATTCCGCATAGTCACTGACGGGATCGATAATGGTGACTTTAAGCTCTTCAATTAGTTGTTCACCGATATTATCTAAATCCACATCAGCGATTTCTGCAATCTGGTATTCAGTTATTTCCTTGCTGTGCCGATAAAATGCGTCAGTATATTTTTCTGGTGCAGGTCCGCCGTTACTGACATTGTATTTAATGCCAAAATCTTCATCAGGACCGCCAGGGTTATGGCTTGCAGATAGTATTAAACCGCCGAAAGCTTGGTGTTTTCTGATGATGTGAGAGGCTGCTGGGGTGGAGAGCAATCCTCCTTGACCTATAATGAGATGGTCAAACCCGTTAGCTGCAGCTATCTTTATAATAATCTGGATAGCTTCACGGTTAAAATAACGGCCATCGCCACCAAGAACTAATGATTTTCCTTTGATGCCTTGCAAAGAGTCAAAAATTGCCTGGACAAAGTTTTCTAGGTAATTTGGTTGCTGAAAAACTTTTACTTTCTTTCTCAAACCGGAAGTTCCTGGTTTTTGGTCGTCGAAGGATTGTGTAATTATTTTTTTAATTTTCATTTTTTGACCTAGTCTATTAATGTTTGCTTAACTATACCAAAAAATAAGAGGTTGTTTTGTTAAAAATAATCGAAGCGAAAAAGTGGGAAAAGCAGGGCATATTTTTGAAAATTCGAGGCGAATATTAACTATTTAACGAGTATTTTCGGAAATATGGTCGATTTTACCAGTTTTGTAGCCGATTTATTTTTAACAAAACAGCCTCTTAAGGTTAATGTTGACTTAAGATAGAGATATTAGGATGCCTACTTTAGTATTTTTAGTTATTATTAATCTGATTGTTTGCAATGCAATGGCTAGCGAAGGCGTTTGGTTGCTAGTCGATACGCAAGCGATGAGTTTAGAAGTTAAGCGAGGTCAAAAGACCGTCGAGGTGTTCGAAAATATTTCGATAGGCAGGAATGGCGCTGGCTTTAAGGAACAGCGCGGTGACGATGTTACGCCACTGGGAAACTATAAAATTGGCTGGGTCAACACAAAAAGCACATTTCGTAAGTTTTATGGGTTTAACTATCCATCTAAGCAAAATGCACAGAAAGCGCTTGCTGATGGATTGATTAGTCGGAAAACTTTCCGGACTATTGAAAGGGCACATTTACGTAATAGAACACCGCCTCAGCATACGCCGCTAGGAGGGAGGCTTGGAATCCATGGTTTGGGACGCGCCAACAAGAACATTCATAAAAATATGAATTGGACTCACGGGTGTATTGCTTTGACTAATGCTCAGATTGATCGATTGGGCAAATGGATAAAGAAAGGAACGGTAGTTAGAGTAAAATAATTCTGGTCAATAACGGAAAAAAAAGGCACAATTAGATATTACTTCATTATATGTTCGTTAAGTTTTGTTTTTAATAAAGAAAGGAAGGTAAAAGATATGAAAAAATTATTAAAGTTTGCAGTGATTATTGTGACGGCTGGTTTGGCGGTAGGTTGTGCGAGTACTTCGGATGTTGAAGGGCTACAAACCCAAATTGATGGCTTGAAATCAGATCTTGATAAAACATCGTCTGCTGTAGCTGGCGCTCAAAGTGCAGCAAATGATGCAGCAGCAAGAGCATCTGCGGCTGAAGCAGCTGCGGAACGTGCGGCTGGTTATGCTGAAGAAACTAACAGCAAGCTAGATCGTTTGTTTAAAAAATCTATGATGAAGTAAATACTAATCATAAACTTCACACCTCTAGAGTTCTGTTTTATAGCGGTGTGAAGATGATTAAGTCATCACAAAAGCCTGGCAGTCGTCTGATCGCCAGGCTTTTTTTATTTTGTTTGCCGGGAATTTTTAAAAAGGACTATAAAATCAATATCTTGCATTATAATTTCGTGCTCAGCTGATTTTTCTAGGATAATAAACAGCTTTAACATCTTCATTTATTGAGTTTCATGACCCAAATTAACAAGGATAAACTTTCCAGTGCTCGTTTTTCTCAAGCCACTGATGCTTTTGTAGAGATTTTTACCGCTTCGGTAGATTTTGATCAACGTATGGCCTTGCAAGACATTCAGGGCTCTGTGGCTCACGCTTCGATGTTGTATAAAATTAAGGTTTTAACAGCTACTGAGCATAATGAGATTATCAAAGGTTTGGACACCGTAGCTCAAGAAATACGTAATGGTGAGTTTGAATGGTCGATAAAGCAGGAAGATGTTCATATGAACATCGAAGCTCGATTAACCGAGTTGATAGGTATTGCTGGGAAAAAGCTACATACAGGCCGTTCTCGCAACGATCAGGTTGCAACTGATATTAGATTATACCTACGCAGTGAAATAGATAATATTATTAGCATGATTCACCGGCTTCAGACCGCTTTGCTAGACCTCGCTGAGCGGGAAGCAGATACGATTATGCCTGGTTTTACTCATTTGCAGGTTGCCCAGCCAGTCACCTTTGGCCATCATCTGATGGCTTGGTTTGAAATGTTAAGCCGCGATAAAGAAAGATTAATTGATTGCCGTAAGCGGGTTAATATTATGCCGTTAGGAGCAGCGGCACTGGCAGGGACTAGTTATCCCATCGACCGTGAATATACAACAAAACTGCTTGAGTTTTCCGAACCTTCGGCAAATTCCCTTGATGCCGTTAGTGATCGTGATTTTGCTATTGAATTTACTGCTGCTGGTAGTTTGATTATGATGCATTTATCCCGGTTTTCTGAGGAATTGGTGTTATGGTCTAGCGCTCAATTTGATTTTATTGAATTACCTGATGCATTTTGTACCGGCTCTTCTATTATGCCGCAAAAGAAAAACCCTGATGTTCCGGAATTAGTTCGAGGCAAGGCAGGGCGGGTAACAGGTCATTTGATGTCATTACTTATGCTGATGAAAAGCCAGCCACTTGCCTATAACAAAGATAACCAGGAAGATAAGGAGCCCTTGTTTGATACGGCAGATACTCTGATTAATTGTTTACGCGCTTATGCCGATATGATGCCGCATATCCAGAGTAAAAAAGAGAATATGTATAAAGCGGCTAAGCAAGGATTTTCAACCGCAACAGATCTGGCTGACTATATGGTTACGAAAGGGATGGCTTTTCGTAATGCTCATGAAGTTGTTGGATTGGCAGTACGTTTAGGTATCGAAACTAAACGGGATTTATCCGAGTTGTCACTGGAGGAATTGCAACAGTTTTCAGAAATTATC
>JAUXDP010000011.1 GCA_030618325.1 Methylococcaceae bacterium
TAGAGCTTCATTCTGATTCCGCATTGGCTTCCAATAACCGTGTTTCCCTGTTGGGTAGCTACTGGGAGTTTCTTTGGACACCCTTGCTTTCGCCTACTTTTTCCCTTCTCACAGGGCAAAGGCTGGACTTTCACCAGCTAGCTGACTATCATGCCAGTCACACCGCTACAGTCATAAAATCAAGAACCGCTCTGCTTATCCGCAACTCCGTTATATGAATAATACTAAATAGCATATTGCTGTTTACTTAATACTAGCATTTTGCTATTCTATTATTGAAAATTTAACTCTTTCTTAATCCAGTATCTAATCTATTTTATTATCTATCGGTCACCTATCTGTTGAATTGTATCCAAACCGACTTTCTTTATGCCAAAACTTACGCTAATCCCAAAGTCACCAGACCTAAGTTTCTAATCTATCCATGATCACATTAGACCTGAAAGAAGCCGCAGCTTTACTAAAAATTCATCCTCAAACTGTTCTTGAACGCGCAAGATCCGGTAATATCCCTGCTGCAAAACCTGGCAAGTGCTGGGTTTTTATTGAAGATGATTTGCTTGAATGGTTACGTTCGAAGTACACTTCTATCCGGCAGGATGTAGGTCAAGGAGGAAAAACATGCTCTTTAAAAGAAAAAATAACGCCAATTGGTATTACAAATTCACCATCAAGGGAAAAACAGTATACCGATCTACTGGAACCAACGACAAAGAAAAGGCGCAGCAAATAGCTGATAAGGTTAAAGCTCAATCTTGGGATCAAATTAATCTGGATGTTAAACCGCGTTATCTTTGGGAGGACGCAGTTATCCGATATCTTGAACAAACTGATAAAAAAACTATTGATGATGACAAATCAATATTAAGATGGCTACGACCATACTTGGATGGATTACACCTCGATGAAATTAGTAAGGATACAGTTGAAAAAGTAATGTTTCAAAAACTAAATACTGGCGTCAGCAAAACCAGAGTTAACCGAACTACTACGGTTATCAATACTATTCTTAACAAAGCTTGTAAAGAATGGGATTGGATCGATACCGTACCTCATATCAGGAAATATAAGGAACCTTCCGTGAGAGTCAGGTGGCTCACAAAAGATGAAGCCTCCCGATTATTGGCAGAACTTCCGCCGCATCTGGAGGCGATGGTAAGATTTAGCTTACTAACCGGGCTTCGTGAATCAAACGTAACTTTGCTTGAATGGAACCAAATCGATATGCAACGCCATGTTGCTTGGATACACCCAGACCAAGCGAAAGCAGGAAAAGCAATCGGCATCCCTTTAAATAAGGAAGCTATTGAAGTTCTCAAAAATCAGATTGGAAAACACAGTGTCAGGGTTTTTATTTTCAATGGTCAACCTGTGAAAAAGGCTGGAACCAGAGCATTCAAAAACGCATTGTCAAAAGCTGAAATTGAGAATTTTCGATGGCATGATTTGCGCCATACCTGGGCAAGTTGGCATGTACAGAATGGAACACCTCTACATGTCCTCAAAGAACTGGGCGGTTGGGCGAGTTATGAAATGGTTCAGAGATACGCTCATTTAGCTCCGGAACATTTAGCTAAATATGCAAGTAATTCTGGTCAACTCGTTGCAAAATCGGTTGCACTCGATAATTTATCAAAGCTGAAAACGCACTAACTCATTGAAATATTGGGGTGAACGACGGGGCTCGAACCCGCGACAACCGGAATCACAATCCGGGGCTCTACCAACTGAGCTACGCTCACCATAATAAATTTGAAAATGGCACGCTTGGCAGGATTCGAACCTGCGACCCTCGGCTTAGAAGGCCGATGCTCTATCCAACTGAGCTACAAGCGCATAATTGGTCGGGGTAGAGGGATTCGAACCCCCGACATCCTGCTCCCAAAGCAGGCGCGCTACCAAACTGCGCTATACCCCGTACAATTCCTTTTTGGCATTCGCTAGTTTAAACCAGCAGCTTCTTAAGAGAGGGAATGATACTGACTTTTATTAATACCGTCAATGGTTATTTTGGGAACGGTATGATTAGTTTTGCTGATTCGTTAGCTGAAATCTGCCCAATTTTTAGGTCAAAATAATAGATTTTAATTTTATAGCAAAGGGCAGTTAAACCTGCAAACTAATTCGACTTGGTATTCTATCCTTCTTACCAGATTTACCGGTACGAAATATTTGGTTTGTTGGTTAAAATTAACCAACAGTGAATAGAAGGTCTTCAAGTTATTTAGGTCATAGTTAAGACTCTTTTTTACTTGTATTGAACCCCAACAACGTATATACCGGACAAAAATTTATTAATGCAGTAGCCAGGGGTACTATACCTATCGCCCCTAACCAGTTGTTACTCATTACACCCCAACCAATAATGGCTAAACCTGCAACAATACGTAAAATTTTATCTGTTCCGCCAACATTTATTTGCATTTCTTTTCCTCAAACTAACTGATGAGTTTACATTGTAATTTCGGACGAACTTTTAATCAGTGACTAAGTTACACAACCACTCGCAGAATATGGCATATTCTACTAAACTTTGGCAATACTATTCCAAGCAGAAACCCAAGCACTAGCTTGATAACTATCACTCTTTTTATTTAGTGTACCGGTAATAATCATGACCAATGTCTGAAAGATAATTCCGAAAAACTGGGAAAAAATGACCGGTGGTTCTGATGCACGGATCTCCCCAGATTTAACGCCCGCCTGTATAATTCTCTGAATTTTTTGAAATGGTTTTGATTCATGAATGGGCTTTTCTTCCGGCAAGAATTCGGAAGTATTTAAAATCAATAGAAAACGCATGATTTCCGGCGCCTCTTCAGTCAGCGTAAACATTAGATCAACAATTTCCCGCAACTGATCAACCACCTTTTTATTTCGTCTGCGAATATCGTCTATAGAAATATTCAAATTATCTAGAATACTGTTATAGAGCTCGCTTGCTATCGCTTGTTTGGTCTTAAAGTGCCGCGAGATGGGACTGGTCGTTTTGGCGCCGATTTGATCTTTTATATCACTTAAAGACGTATTAAAGTACCCTTTTTCAGCAAACAATTTTAGTGCGGCAACTAGAATTTCATCCTTGCCTTCTGTTTTGTTGTCTTGCTCTACTACTTCCTTTTCCATGCTTTTTTTATATTAATGTATCGAAACCTGACGAGAATCGACAAGCATCTATTGCTTTTCAGTAATAGTCTTCAATGCAACTGATAAATAATTGATCATCGACCAAAGTGTTAGTGCTGCAGCAATGTACAGTAGCACATAACCAATGGTATTAACGGGCAAATCAAGTAAATTATCACGATATAACAGACAGATTATAGCCAGCATTTGAGCTGTTGTTTTCCATTTACCAATGGGCGAAACAGCAACATGCCGCCGCTGACCAATTTCAGCCATCCATTCCCTCAAAGAAGCGATAGTAATCTCCCTACCAATAATAATGGCAGCAGGAATCGCCATATACATACTAGCTTCAGTTTGCACAATGAGAACCAGTACAATTGCTACCATTAATTTATCGGCAACTGGATCTAAAAATGCGCCAAATGCGGTTTCTTGTCCCATTTTTCGAGCCAAATAACCATCCAGCCAATCAGTTACAGCAGCTAAAGAAAATAGTATCGTACAGGCAAGATTTGAATATTGCCAAGGCAAATAATACAACACCACCAACAAAGGTATTGAAGCGATCCTCAGTAGAGTTAGTATGGTGGGTATATTATATTCAAGCATCTTGTAAATGAAAGGTATCGTAAATTCGTTGCGCTAATTGCCGGCTTATGCCATCAATACTGCATAGTGCATCAACTCCCGCACGGGAAACGCCCTGCATTCCTCCAAACTGTTTTAATAATAATTGCCTTCTTTTCGGCCCCAAACCTGCTATTCCTTCCAGCGCAGACTGCTTTTTTGCCTTACTCCGCCTTTGTCTATGTCCTGTTATCGCAAACCGGTGCGCCTCGTCCCTAATATGCTGGATTAATAGTAAGCCACTTGCTCCAGGCGTTATCTCAAGCGGTTGTTGCTCTCCAGGCAAAATAATTTTCTCCATTCCCGGTTTCCGGTCCGGGCCTTTGGAAACGCCGACTATCATAACATTTTTTATGTCTAATTCCGCTAAAGCCTTTTCCGCTTCATTAACTTGTCCTTTGCCGCCATCAATCAATAAAATATCAGGTGACTCATGTTCGCCCTTTTTTAATCTCGCATAACGGCGCGATACAGCCTGGTGAATCGCTGCATAATCGTCTCCTGGTGTGATACCATCAATATTGAAGCGACGATAAGCTGATTTTAGGGGGCCTTCCCGATCAAAAACTACGCAGGAGGCAACGGTTTGATCTCCCTGAGTATGACTGATGTCGAAACACTCCAGCCGCTTAGGTGTCTCAGCACAGCCCAGTTCTTCCTGCAAACTAAGAAATCTAGCATATAAACCTTGTTTGTCAGCCAACTTGGTTAACAAGGCATTCTCAACATTAGTTTGCGCAAGCTGTAACCACTTTAAGCGTTCAGACCGTACTCTCGGTGAAATCACCACGTGATGGCTCGCTTGATTGCTTAAAACCTGTTGTAGCAGATCTTGTTCTTTAAGCTCATGACTGACAATCAATTCGTAAGGCACTTGCTTTTCAAGGTAATATTGGGGAATAAAGGCTTGAAGAATTTTATCTGGACTGTATTCTTCAATCGTTTTTGGAAAAAATGTTTTACTCCCCAGATGCTGACCATTACGGATAAAGAAAACTTGTACGCAGGCAATACCGGCCTTGACTGCACAGACAATGATATCAACATCACCCTTTTCACCATGAACAAAATGCTTTTCCAGGATATTTCTTGTTTTAACGATCTGATCCCGGTATGTCGCTGCCTGTTCATAAGCCAAATCCTTTGCCGCTTTTTCCATTTTTGCAATCAACTGATTTATCAACTGGTCACTTTTGCCCTCCAGAAACAGCAGGGTATTTTCTACATCCTGGGCATAATCATCTTTACTAACCAGATCAACACATGGCGCGGTGCAGCGTTCAATCTGGTATTGTAAGCAGGGACGTGAGCGGTTTTGGTAGTAGGAGTCCTCACACTGGCGTACAGGGAAAATTTTTTGTATCAATTTCAATGTTTCTCGGACTGCACCAGCACTCGGATAAGGGCCAAAATATTTACCCTGGCGTTTTTTTGCACCGCGATGAAAAGTAATCCGGGGGAAGTCTTGAAGACTGGAAATATAGATAAAGGGATAAGATTTATCGTCTCTGAGGCAAATATTATAGCGCGGCTTGTAGCGTTTTATTTGTTGGCTTTCCAACAAAAGTGCTTCACCTTCGGTGTGCGTGACCGTTATATCAATAGCGACAATTCGTGACACCATGACTTGTTGCTTAGGTGAACGGTTTTGTTTATTAAAATAACTTGAAACGCGATTCTTCAGGTTTTTGGCTTTGCCTATATAAAGCACTTCCCCATCAGCACTCTGCATCTTATAGATGCCAGGGCGTTTGGTTAAGGTTTTTAAAAACGCTTTGGCATCAAATTTTTCAGTTTCCTGTTTATCCGCTTCGTCATTCATTCAATATTTCAGCAATGTTAGAAAATACATCATCAAACATTTCCTTAGTTAAACGCTTGGTTTGTACGTTATAACGGCTACAGTGATAAGAATCAACCAGGTAACGGCCATCGGGTAACTGATGCACAACGTTATGGCCAAACTTAGCACTATTTAATTTTAGTTTATAGGCTTTCAGAACAGACTGATGTGCAATGCCCCCTAAAGCCAGAATAGCTGCTTGTTTCGGCAATTGTGCCAGCTCAGAAGCCAAGAAATGATTGCAGGTGTTAATTTCCACCCCGGTTGGTTTGTTTTGTGGAGGCAAACATTTGACAGCATTAGTGATACGGCAGTTTTTCAGCTTCAATCCATCTGTTAATGCTTCTGACTGTGGTTGATTGCTGTAACCGAAATCGTATAAAGCTTGATAAAGCAATAACCCTGCATAATCCCCAGTAAAGGGGCGGCCTGTAGCATTTGCGCCGTGCATACCTGGGGCAAGGCCGACAATAAGTAACTTGGGGTTTTCCACACCAAATGGCGCCACAGGTAGCGCATGGTATTGTGGATGTTTGTGTTTAACTTCAAGAAGAAAATTATGTAGCCGAGGACATGCCGTGCAGTCCTGGTCAAAGATTTTTTTTGTGAACATATATCCGCTCATAAAAAAGGGCCTGAACGGCCCTTTCCATTAAATTTAGAAAAATCAGGTAATTACTCTTCTTTCTCTATTGCCTTCATACTTAATCTGACACGGCCTTGGCGATCAATTTCCAATACCTTGACTTTGACAACATCGCCTTCAGATAATTTATCACTGACTTTTTCTACGCGCTCCTCAGAAATCTGTGAAATATGAACCAATCCGTCCTTACCAGGAAGAATGGTAACAAAAGCGCCAAAATCCATTAGACGAGCCACTTTACCCTCATAGATTTTACCCACTTCCACTTCGGCAGTAATTTCTTCAATAATCCTTTTGGCTTCCTCTCCTGCCGCTCTATCAACTGATGCAATTTTAACCAGTCCCTCATCAGTTAAATCAACGCTGGCACCCGTTTGTTCAGTAATACCTCGAATCGTTGCACCACCTTTTCCGATAACTTCGCGAATTTTACTGGGATCAATTTTCATAGTAAGAATTCTAGGCGCATAATCGGACATTTCTTGGCGTGTTTCTGATAACGCTTTATTCATTTCGCCCAGGATATGTAAACGCCCAGCCTTGGCTTGCTCTAAGGCAGCCTCCATGATTTCTGAAGTAATACCGTCAATTTTGATATCCATTTGCAAAGCTGTGATGCCATCATCGGAGCCCGCCACTTTGAAATCCATATCACCGAGGTGATCCTCGTCACCCATAATGTCAGAAAGTACGGCAAAATCAGCGCCTTCCTTAATTAAACCCATGGCTATACCCGCCACTGGAGTTTTGGTAGGAACACCTGCGTCCATCAGTGCCAGGCTGCTACCACAGACTGAGGCCATGGAACTAGAACCATTAGATTCGGTAATTTCCGAAACAACCCGCACCACATAAGGAAATTCTTCCATATTAGGCAGTATTGCCTTCACACCGCGCTTTGCCAATCGACCATGACCAATTTCACGTCGCTTTGGTGAACCAACAAATCCAGTTTCACCAACACAATACGGAGGAAAATTATAATGCAACATGAACGGCTCTCTATACTCGCCAGCCAGGGCATCAATTATTTGTGAATCACGCTCAGTTCCCAATGTCGCAACCACTATCGCTTGCGTTTCACCACGAGTGAATAAGGCTGAGCCATGCGCTCTAGGTACTACTCCAGTACGAATG
Source organism: Methylococcaceae bacterium (assembly GCA_030618325.1). Taxonomy (GTDB): domain Bacteria; phylum Pseudomonadota; class Gammaproteobacteria; order Methylococcales; family Methylomonadaceae; genus JALSJK01. The sequence goes on from JAUXDP010000011.1 coordinate 7,383, forward strand.
GATATGGGTCTGACCGTGGCCAAATCGCGGCCATCAATACGCTTGCTGTCCTTTAAGATAGATCCACGAACAATTTTCTTTTCCAGGTTTTCAATAATCTCGCGTATGGCTTTTTCTTCATATTGATCATCAGCTGTCAGCTTTTCTATTACTGCATTTCTGATACCTTTCAATTGCTCCTGGCGAACTAGTTTTTCTCCAATCTGATAAGCTTCGGCGATAGCCGTTTCAGTTTCGCCAGCAACCAGTTGTTGTAATTCAGAATCGACTTCCGGAGCTGTCCACTCTCTTTTTGGTGTATTGACTTCCGCAGCAAACTCATTAATTGCGGAAATCGCTACCTGCATTTGTTCATGACCAAACAAAACTGCACCTAACATCACCTCTTCCGAGAGTCTATCAGCTTCAGACTCAACCATTAAAACAGCATGCTCTGTGCCAGCAACGACCAATTCAAGCTGAGAATCCTTAACGGCACTCGCGGAAGGATTTAACAGATATTCACCATCTTTGTAACCCACACAAGCAGCACCTATGGGACCATTAAAAGGTAATCCGGAAACAGCCAATGCTGCTGACGTTCCCAATAACGCAGGGATTTCAGGATTAATTTCTGGATTAAGCGAAATCACAGTTGCTATCACCTGGACTTCGTTGGAATAGCCATCTGGAAAAAGCGGTCTGATGGGTCTGTCGATCAATCTACATGTCAGAGTTTCCTGCTCACTCGGTCGACCTTCCCGCTTAAAAAAACCACCAGGAATTTTACCAGCCGCATAGGCTTTTTCCTGATAATTTACTGTTAAAGGGAAAAAATCGCCTCCCCCAGCCTCTTGCTTGCCGACTACTGTAACCAAAAGGGTTGTACCCTCTATATTAATGATGACAGCGCCATCAGCTTGACGAGCAACTTCCCCAGTCTCAAGTGAAACAAGGTGATCACCGTATTGAAATTCTTTCCTGATAGGATTCACTAGTAAGATTCCTGCGTTGGTTTAGTGGATTAGGAAACTATCTATATGGTGATAAATAGTGTCCACATATATTTTCTGAATTATTTACGTAAACCCAGACGTTTAATGAGCGTACGATAGCGCGCAACATCTTTGTTTTTTAGATAATCCAGTAATTTACGACGTTGATTAACCATGCGTAATAGACCACGACGCGAATGGTTATCTTTTTTGTGTGCTGCAAAATGCGGTGTTAAATGAGTAATATGCGCTGTCAAAAGAGCGACTTGAACTTCTGGTGAGCCGGTATCAGTTTCTGACAAACGGTATTCTTCAACAACTGCTTTTTTTTGCTCTGCAGTAAATGGCATTTTAAACCCCTATGTAATATTAATTAAAAAAACCCAAACATTTTTATTAGTTTGGCTTAGCTCTTAAGTTCCCGCGATAGGGTGCAGAAACATGAGATTAGTATAGCTGGGTATTTAGAGACTATCTCAGCCTCTTAGATGGAACAGCTTTTTCGGTGCTAGTTTACCATCCAAAAACATTTCCCCCAACCCTAAAAAACTCTCCTGTGAATAGATACGAACCATACCCTGCACAGAATTATCAATTTGTAACGCTTGGCCATGTTTGATAGCCTTTGCTTGTTCTGCTGTAACATTAACAGCTGGCATTCCAGATAACGGATTATCAACCGCTATCATACTTTGCAATAATTGCTCATCATCCATTTCCAGCAACTGTTCTATCGTGTGTGCCTGATTGATAGAAAAGCTGCCAACGGTTAAACGTCTAAGTTTATTAACACTACCGCCACATCCCAGGGCCTGGCCAATATCTTCAGCGAGCGTTCTAATATAGGTTCCTTTTGAGCAATGCACATCAAGCATTAATTGATCTTGATTATATTCAATCAATTCCAATTGATAGATTGTAATCCGTCTGGGCTTACGCTCAATAGTCAACCCATCTCGTGCATACTCATACAATTTTCTACCTTGATGCTTTAAAGCTGAATACATAGGCGGCACTTGATCAATCGGGCCGACAAAAGCTTTTAAGCAATTTTCCAATTCTGATTTAGTGAAGGGAGCAACAGGACTACTCTGTATTACAACCCCTTCAGCATCACCTGTATCAGTGACAATTCCTAATTGTACAACCACGTGATAACGTTTATCTTGATCCAGCAAATAGGCGGAAACCTTAGTTGCCTCCCCAAAACAAACCGGTAACAAGCCAGTTGCCAAAGGATCCAGACTACCCGTATGCCCGGCTTTATTCGCATTATATAACCGTTTTACTTCTTGTAATGCCCGGTTAGATGATACACCTAAGCTTTTATCCAGCAGCAATATGCCATGCACATCACGACCTTTTTTGTTCCGTGCCATTAGTGCTTATTCCTGATTTGAACTATCTGGCTTTTCTTTACCTTCACTCAAAAGCTGAGCTACCCGCATGCCAATATCAAATGAATCATCGTAATAAAACCGTAATTCAGGAACATGGCGTAAACGCATATTTCCAGCCAATTCACTACGAATAGCTGGAGCTGATTCATTTAGCCAGATAATATTATCTGACTTTCCCTGCTCATCAACATTAAGCACCGTAATATAAACTTTTGCAACTGCAAGATCTTTACTGATTATTACTTCATTAACCGTAACAAAGCCAAGTCGCGGATCCTTGATCCCGCGCTGCAAAATCAAAGCCAGCTGCTTTTGAATTTGTGATGAAACTCTGGCACTGCGGCCAAATTCTCTCGCCATAGGACTAAAGTTCTCGCTTCACTTCTATACGTTCAAAAACTTCTATCTGATCACCATTTTTGACGTCATTATAATTTTTCACACCGATACCGCATTCCATGCCCATTTTCACTTCAGCAATATCATCTTTAAAGCGGCGTAGTGATTCAAGCTGCCCTTCATAGATAACCACATTGTCACGTAAAACACGTATCGGTAGATTCCGTTTGACCAAACCTTCAATCACCATACAACCGGCAATAGCACCAAATTTAGGCGACCGGAAAACATCACGGACTTCTGCAAGACCCACAATTTGTTCTTTAATTTCTGGCTTCAACATGCCAGAAATTGATTTTTTGACTTCATCGATTGCATCGTAAATTACACTGTAATAATGCAAATCGAGTTCTTTTTCTTCAATCAGTTTTCGTGCCGTTGCATCCGCACGAACATTAAAACCGATAACAATAGCATTTGAAGCCAGGGCCAGGTTGGCATCGCCTTCATTAATCCCGCCAACACCACCATAGACGACTTTCACTTCAACTTCATCATTGGAAAGTTTGATCAAAGATTCGCGTAGTGCTTCCAGACTTCCTTTCACATCCGTTTTAATAACCAAATTTAAAGTAGCTATTTCACCGCTGGTCATTTTAGAAAAGACATCATCCAGTTTTGTAGCTTGTTGAGCAGCAACCTGGCTGGATCGACTTTTTTCACCTCGGTGTTCTGCCAATTCACGTGCTGTGCGTTCATTTTGCACTACAACAAAGTCTTCACCCGCATCCGGAGTGCCAGACAATCCTACTAATTCCACCGGCGAACTGGGGCCAGCCGAACTAACAGCTTGTGCATTTTCGTTATACATCACCCGTATGCGACCATACTCCTTACCGCAGAGAACAATATCAGATTTGTTTAATGTACCTCTTTGTACCAAAACTGTCGCGACAGAACCTCGACCTTTATCAAGCCTAGACTCAATAACAATTCCTGATGCTATACCTTCATCCGGCGCTTTCATTTCCAGAATTTCAGACTGTAAAATCAAGGCTTCAATTAACTCATTAACGCCTTCACCCGTTTTGGCTGAAACTCTTAAAAACTGAACATCCCCTCCCCATTCTTCAGGAACGACTTCTATTGATGCCATTTCCTGCATCACTTTGTCAGGGTTAGCTTCCGGCTTGTCAATCTTGTTGATTGCAATAATCAACGGAACCCCTGCGGCCCGAGCATGTTCTACAGCTTCTTTGGTTTGCGGCATCACCCCATCATCGGCAGCAACCACAACGATGACAACATCTGTAACTTGTGCTCCACGGGCACGCATAGCGGTAAACGCAGCATGTCCCGGGGTATCTAAAAAGGTAACCGAACCGTGATCAGTAACCACCTGGTAAGCACCAATATGTTGGGTAATTCCTCCTGCCTCACCTGCAGCAACCCTAGTTTCCCGAATATAATCGAGTAAAGAGGTTTTGCCATGATCCACATGCCCCATGATTGTAACGATCGGAGCTCTGGGTTTAGCCTCATATTCATTTGATTCAAAATTCCCCAGGATTTCGGATTCCAGGCTATCATCACTTTGAGTCACTGGTTTATGACCAAGTTCCTCGACAAGAATCATAGCGGTATCTTGATCAATACTCTGATTGATAGTTGCCATGACCCCCAGCTTCATAAGATGCTTGATGACCTCCGCCGCTTTTACACTCATCTTTTGAGCCAGATCTGAGACAATGATATTCTCAGGTATAGCAATTTCTTTAGCAATTGGAGCAACTGGTTTCTCAAATTGATGTTTGCCATCGCTCTCCGATTTAATAATATTTCTCGGAGACACTCTTCTTGTTTTTTTATTTCTCCCTTTGCGCGCGTCTTTATTTCCCACTGTAGTCGCTTTTTTATGCAAAGTTTTCTGCTTGGAATCAGCCAGTTTCTTTACCTTTTCCGCATTTCTTTCAACTGCTGCAACATGTTTTGCCTCTTTTTCTTTGGCTTTTGTATCTACCTCTTCCGCTTCACGCTTTATACGTTCCTGTTCCAAATGTTGCTCTTCTTCAGCAGCCTTTTTCAGCTTTAATTCTTCATCCTTTTTTGTCTGCTCAACTTTTAATTGTTCCTCAGCAATACGTTTAGCCTCCGCTCGCTGATCAAGTTGTTTTTGCTCTTCAGCAATTTCTTTTTGTTGTTGTTCAAGCGCTTGTTTTGCTCGCACTAATTCTTGATTATCTTCATCTTGCTGTGCTTCACTACGCTTAATGTAGGTTCTTTTCTTTCTAACCTCCACGCTAACAGTTTTGGTAACCTGCCCCGGAGCCTTAGACTGCCTGAGTTCACTAACTGATCTGCGCTTTAAAGTGACTCGTTTCGGCGTTGCACTGTCGTCATCCGATGAAACTTTACCATGCCGGTGACGTAGATGGCTTAGCAATTTCACTTTTTCTTCTTCACTGACTATATCATCTGCCTTTTGTGCAGATATATCAGCCGCTTTTAATTGCTCCAATAAACGCTCTAGCGGTATATTGACCATTTCCGCTAATTCTTGTACTGTTTTTTCGCTCATTTCCACTTACCCTCTTTTACGCGCCGTTATCTTCAGCAAACCACGGCTCACGAGCTTTCAGAATCAATACAGCAGCCCGCTCTTCATCCATCTCTGTAAAACCTAAAATATCATCGACCGCCTGTTCTGCCAGGTCTTCCATGGTTACTATACCTTGACTGGCAAACTCATACGCCAATTCTTTGTTCATGCCCTCCATTTCCAGAAGGTCTTTTGCCGGCTCCGCTGTTTCAATTTTCTCTTCCGTAGAAATAGCGTTAATCAATAAAGTATCTTTTGCCCGGCTTTTTAATTCCTCAATGAGTTCCTCATCAAAGCCCTCAATTTCCAACATTTCACTAACAGGGACATAAGCGAGTTCTTCGACTGTATTAAAACCTACTTCAGCTAAAATACCAGCAATTTCTTCATCAACATCCAATTGCTCCTGAAAAATCTGTTTGATTTTATCAGCTTGCTCCTCACTATCCTGTTCAGCCTGAGCCGCATCGCGCACGTTCAATTCCCATCCTGTTAATTCTGTAGCCAAACGAACATTTTGCCCCCCTCGGCCTATAGCCTGGGACAAGCTCTCTGTCGAAACACCCACATCCATAGAATGCTTATCTTCGTCAACAACAATCGATTCGACATCAGCTGGAGACATAGCATTGATTACATATTGGGCATCATTATCATTCCAAAGAATAATATCAACTCTTTCACCGGCTAATTCATTTGATACTGATTGCACCCTTGATCCACGCATGCCAACGCAAGCACCAACCGGGTCTAATCTTGGGTCATTACTTTTAACGGCAATTTTAGCTCTCGACCCAGGATCTCGAGCCGCGCCTAAGACTTCAATCAGCCCTTCCCCGACTTCAGGTACTTCAAGCCGAAATAATGCCAGCAACAATTCTGGGTCTGTACGACTCACAAATAATTGCGGCCCGCGTTGCTCAGAACGAACCTCTTTCAAGTATCCCCGCATTCTGTCACCTACGCGAACTGATTCCCGAGGAATCATCTGTTCCCGAGGAACAAAGGCTTCGATATTGCCACCAAGATCCAAATAAACATTACCTTTTTCGACCCGTTTAACTATACCGGCAATAAGTTCACCCACCCGATCCTGGAAAGCCTCTACTACTTTTTCTCGTTCCGCTTCACGAATTTTCTGGATAATAACCTGCTTTGCTGTTTGTGCTGCAATTCGACCAAATCCTACTGATTCGATCGGTTCTTCAATAAATTCGCCAACCTCAATTTCTGGATTCTGCTTTTTTGCCTCATCCAGCAATATTTGTCCATCTGGAAATTCCATACCATCAGGGAATTCTTCGTTAGGCTCAACCACTTCCCAGCGTCGAAAGGTTTCATATCCACCAGTTGCTCGGTCAATAGTGACGCGAGCAGTTATTTGTTCCGGGTGAAGTTTAGTAGTGGCCGCGGCTAACGCTGACTCTACCGCTTGAAAAACTATTTCTTTACCGATGTCTTTTTCATTAGAAAAAACATCAACCACCAATAAAATCTCTTTATTTTCCACCGCGTCCTCCGTTTTCACTATGGTCTTCATATTCCAAATTAGCCTTGCTCATCGACTGAAACGAAACATCAACCACCTGGCCATCCTCTTCAATTTGAACCATGTCCTGCTCAACCTTTTGAATCCGGCCGGTAATTTTTCTGCGATTATTAACAGGTTTAAATAAACTTACTTTCACAATATGCCCAATAAACTGCTCGAACTGCTCTATATTAAATAAGGGTCGATCTGAACCGGGCGAGGAAAGTTCCAATTGATAATTTCCCTGTATTGGATCTTCCACATCAAGCACGCCACTGATCTGATGACTGACTTTACTGCAGTCATCGACGATAATACCCGCTTCATTATCGATATACACTCGTAACACCCCATGTTTAGGATGAGGATTATATTCAATACCAACGAACTCATAACCCAAGCCTTCTACAATTGGTTGAATAAGTTTAACCAAATGATCTGGAGCCTGTTTCATTATTCCTCACTTTAGGACGCACAAAAAAAAAGAGCCTACGGCCCCTTCCAAAAACTTATATCTGCCGCTAAATCCTTAAGCGGGCCTCATACTCTTAAAGAGTGTTTTTAACACCCACCATATCCCCTAATTTCATGAAGAGTATAAACACAAAAACCCCATGCAGGGGTTTAAATTGGTTGCGGAAAACTTGATTAAATCATCTTCCACTTCTTCCAGTAGCCCTATTAAAGTGCAAAGAGTCCCGTAAGAATTATTTATTCTTCTATTATAACAATACAAATGCTAGTTTTGCAACTGGGAATTACGGAACCCCTAAGTAAACAAATAACTTAGCCTACCCAGTCGATCATTTCGATGGTACTACCATTAAAAAACGCCCGCTCTTCGGGGATAATGCGACAATAAAACCCAAATTGAGCAGTTATGGCTCTTGGCATTATTGACTAAAAACACCATGCCTCAAAAAATAAATTACTTGGGAAATAACGCCTTTATTCTTCATCATAAAGGAATGGGTTACTGGAAGTAAAATATGATCCGACATACCTTCAAGCCGAGTATTCTCTACTGAGACTTTTCCATCATCCGGATTTGGCAGCATTGTTGAAAGAATCAAGTTAATACTTCGCGTTCCGGCAATAATTCCAACTTCAAAGTTAGCCGGACCCAGTTGATTTGGAATACCAAGCTCTCCAGTTCCTAGCTGTAAACCAGCAGGTCCATTGATTAATGAGAATCCAGGCACATCATGAAGCCTGTCCACAACATGACTTCCTTTATTCGGCGGACCTAACATTACTACACGACCGATATTTTTTATGGTATTCAATTGCATATACTGTCGAACTAATATCCCGCCCATTGAATGTGTCACGAAATGAATGGTTGCTCCTTCCGGACATTTGGTTACAGCTTTGGCTATCGCATTCTCTGCTAATTTATGTATTTTATCTGAGGTTGATGGGTATCCATCATTTATTGTGTAATAGCCAGAATCGCTTAAAGCTTTTGCTAGCTTTTCCATTGAGCGATTAGTTCTAGCCAGACCATGTAGTAAAACCACACATTCTTTAGCAGCCCCTTGATTTGAATGCTGTATCGTCACAATTAAAATCTACATAAAAAATATTCACACATAATGAGTCATAACCTCTCTTCATTACAACCAAAAGCTGATTGACCTACTATAGTCATCAGGGTACCTCTAATAATTCGTAGTTTGCTCGAGTTCAAGGCGGATGATTTTCGAGAACCGCAGTGCATATGGAATACATGAGGATCGCAGAAAATTATCCAACGCCGAAATCGGTCAAAAAGGCCATTATTAGCGGCTCCCTTCAAGTAAAGCAACCCATTATTTATATGTTGCCACACCCACATCTAATACAACAAGTTATTGATATAGTTAAGTGAATATATGACTTAAACATTATTCAATTTATGGATAATCAGAAAAATCGAGCTCACAAGTTGCTATTAAAAATCAATAAAATAACGTATTATTAACGGTTAACATCCATCATTTCTACTCAATAAAAAGAAATTTGCTGTGCTTTCTATTGAAAACACATCTTGTCTTTATAAATACCAAGTTTTAGGAGTTAATAAATGCCCATAAAAAATATGGTCGATCAGGACTTATCGGGAAAACGCGTTTTGATCCGCCAAGATCTAAATGTACCGGTTAAAGATGGCGAAGTCACCAGTGACATTCGCATTCAGGCCAGCTTACCAACCATACAAAAAGCCTTAGCTGCTGGTGCAGGTGTCATGTTAATGTCGCATCTTGGCAGACCAACGGAAGGCGAATATAACGAGGAATTTTCCTTACAGCCCGTCGCTAACCGAATCTCAGAACTGCTGGGTCAGTCCGTGCGTCTGGAAAAAGACTGGTTAGAGGGTATTTCGATTGCGCCCGGTGAAGTTGTTTTGTGTGAAAACGTGCGCTTTAACAAAGGCGAAAAGAAAAACGATGCTGAACTGGGCAAAAAAATGGCAGCTTTATGTGATATCTTCGTCATGGATGCCTTCGGCACGGCACACCGAGCACAAGCCTCAACCCATAGTGTTGCTCAATATGCACCCATTGCCTGTTCCGGCCCATTATTATCCAATGAACTAGAAGCTCTGGGTAAGGCATTAGAGACACCAGCAAAACCTCTGGTTGCAATTGTCGGTGGATCTAAAGTATCAACCAAACTAACCGTATTAAAAAGCCTATCTGAAAAAGTTGACCAACTCATTGTCGGCGGTGGTATTGCCAATACATTTATTGCCGCTGCAGGTTATCCTGTTGGAAAATCTTTATATGAAGCAGATTTAATAGAGGATGCCAAACAATTGATTGCTGCAGCAAAACAAAGTGGCTCCGACATCCCTATTCCTGTGGATGTAGTTTGTGCCAAGGAATTTTCAGAAACTGCTGAGGCCACTATAAAAAAAGTTGCCGATGTTGCTGAAGATGATCTAATTCTGGATATTGGCCCCGAAACTACTGCACAATACGCTGAAGTCCTGAAAAATGCAGGGACTATTGTCTGGAATGGCCCGGTTGGTGTTTTTGAAATTGAACAGTTTAGTGAAGGTACGCGTTCTTTGTCTTACGCGATTGCTGAAAGTCCAGCCTTTTCCATTGCCGGTGGCGGGGATACGCTGGCAGCAATTGACAAATACCAAATTAAAGATAAGGTTTCATATACGTCAACAGGCGGCGGTGCCTTCTTGGAATTTCTGGAAGGCAAGGAACTTCCTGCTGTTGCAATATTAAACCAGAGAGGATAGTGTCCAGCAGTATCAATCAAACATGATATATAATTACCTATTTTTTTAAAACTCGTACAGGAGAAACAATGGCTAGAGTTACCGTAGAAGATTGTCTGGACAAAGTTGAAAATCGCTTCCAGTTGGTTTTGTTAGCATCCAAAAGAGCCCGTCAATTAAGTAAAGGCGCAGACGAATTTGTCACCAGAGGTAAAGACAAAGACACTGTTGTCGCTTTACGAGAAATAGCGGCTGACTATGTCACCATGGACAATGTTGATTTATTACATCAAGTTGGTGATATGGACGCACCACCCCTTCCTCCCATGGAAAGACTTGAGGATGCCTTTTAGGTTTTAGATGGTTGAACCATACTTCGCGCTGCCACGGATGCGGTTTTCTATCGGTTGGTTTTTGCCGATAGACTGCGTTGCTGAAATAATTGCGTAGCCTGCTATGCGCCCATTCCAGCGCCTTGCTATCGACAAAAATCAACGCACTATAAAATCCACATCCATGACAGCGCGAAGTATAGCTACAAACATTGAAATTGAATCGCCCCAAGACAAGTTATTGGGGCGTTTATGTTCAATATTGAGTGATTATCTGGATCAATCTCAAATAAACGAAGTCATTCGCGCCTATGAGTACAGCGCTGAAGCACATGTCGGCCAGTTACGCAAAACCGGGGAAGCTTATATTTGCCATCCGTTATCAGTCGCTATTTGCCTTGCTGAAATGCGCATGGATGCAAGTGGCATCGTGGCCGCTATCCTCCATGATGTGCTTGAAGATACCCTAATCAGTAAAAAGGAACTAAGAAACACCTTTGGCTCTGAAGTTACCGAACTGGTTGATGGCGTCACCAAACTTTCAAAAATTGGCAACAAACCTCATGCTGAGGCTCACGCGGAAAATGTCCGCAAAATGATTCTAGCGATGGCTAAGGATCTGAGAGTGATTATGGTGAAGCTGGCCGATCGTTTGCATAACATGCAAACACTTGGCGTCATGCCAAGCAAAAAAAAGCGGCGGATTGCTAAAGAAACCATTGATATTTATGTCCCTATCGCTAATCGCCTGGGCATGAATGATATGCGCCATCAACTGCAATTACTGGGATTTGCTGCTTTGTTTCCCATGCGGCACCGAGTTTTGCAAAATGCGATAAAAAAAATCCGTGGCAACCACAAGGAGCTAGTTGACACTATCGAGAGTGCTATTAAAAACCGCTTACTCGAAGCAAATTTAAAATGCAATGTCACCGGCAGAGAAAAAAATGTTTATAGCATTTATCAGAAAATGCTCAACAAAAGAATTTCTTTTTCAGATGTCGCTGATATTTATGCCTTCAGAATTTGTTGTAATGATGAAGCCACCTGTTACCAAGTTTTAGGTGCGGTACACAATCTTTATAATCCCATTCCAGGCCGCTTTAAAGATTATATCGCGTTACCCAAGGCGAATGGCTACCAATCTCTGCATACGGTACTAGTAGGTCCTTATGGGGTGCCAGTGGAAATTCAAATCAGATCCCACAAAATGCATCAGATTTCTGAGTCGGGCATTGCCGCTCACTGGCTATACAAAGCTGACGATGAAAAAGGCTCCTCTTTCCAAGACAGGGCAAATGAATGGCTTAGAGATTTACTGGAAATCCAGAAAACCGTGGGGGATCCTCAAGAATTCATCGACAACCTGAAAATAGATTTATACCCACAGGATATTTTTGTTTTTACACCTCAAGGCAATATTATTAAATTACCCCGGAATGCTTCGATAGTTGATTTTGCTTATGCAGTCCATACCGATATCGGGAATTCCTGTGTTTCAGCACGGATAGATAAACATTTGGTACCCTTACAAACCAAACTGGAAAATGGCATGACCGCTCAAGTCATCACCGCTGCCTGGGCCAGACCTAATCCACTCTGGTTGAACTATGTCATTACGGCGAAAGCCAGAAGTGGCATCAGAAACTTCCTAAAACACTTTAAACAGCAGGAAGCGATAGATCTTGGCAAACGGTTATTGGAAAAAGAATTACAAGATTTTGGTTTATCAGTGGATGAAATTCCAGAACCCCGCCTGCTTGAGCTACTCACCCTTTTAGGCATGGAATCGATGGATGAATTACTGGAAGATATTGGCCTGGGCAATAAAATGCCGTTTCTGATTGCCAAACGAATTAGCCAGGAAGACATTCAAGCGACTGTAAAACTTGAGGACAAGGACGAAAACAAAAAAACACCATTAATCATCAAAGGAACGGAAGGAATGGTGATCACTCTCGCTAAATGTTGCCACCCGATACCCGGCGACTCAATTATTGGTTATTTCAACCCTGGACGTGGCATTGTTGTCCATCATCATGAATGCCGCAACAGCAAGGAATCCAGATCAAAAAAAACCAATTGGCTTGATGTCGAGTGGAGCCCTGAAATAACCGGTGAATATCCGGCAGAAATTCAAGTCGAACTACTCAACCGCCAGGGAGCCTTAGCCACTATCATATCGACTATTTCATCTATGGACTCCAATATAGAAAACGTCCAGGTCATTGCCCAGGATGATTCGGTTTGTGTTGATCTGATTGTTTTAAGCGCCAAAGACCGGGTGCATCTAGCCAATATAATGCGCAAACTAAAAAAACTTTCTATCGTGCTAAAACTGACACGCATTAAAGCGTAAAGATAACCTATGAACAAGCAAATCATCCATACCAATAAAGCACCACAGGCCATCGGTACGTATTCACAAGCGGTTAAAGTAGATCAAACCGTTTATCTATCCGGGCAAATCCCTCTCGACCCCGATACCATGAGCGTGGTTGAAGGTGATATTTCAATACAAATCCGACGTGTATTTGATAACTTGCAAGCGGTGGCAGAAGCAGCTGGCGGTGATCTTTCAAACATAGTTAAACTTAATGTTTTTCTGACTGATTTGTCACACTTTCCTATCGTCAATGAAGTCATGGGTGAATATTTTACAGAACCGTATCCTGCCCGTGCAGCGGTTGGCGTAGCCGCTTTGCCAAAAGCTGTTGACGTAGAAATAGATGCGGTTATGATCGTTCCGGAACAGGAATATTCCATCTAAAGAAGGCTATAAAAATGAGCGTGAAATTTCATGCTCGACCGGTTATTTTCATCCAATTTATCTCCAATGACCCAACCTGACTCGCTCGAACAACCCATTTCAACACTGAAGGGTATCGGCAGTCAAACAGCAAAACGATTAGAAAAACTGGGAGTTTTTTTGGTTCGAGACCTGATCTTCCACCTACCCTATCGCTACGAAGACCGTACTCGCGTCTACCCCATTGGTTCTTTAAGAGCTGGACAGACTGTTTTAATCTGTGGAAAAATCGAAATTGTTGATATTGTAACCAGTGGCCGTGGCAGTCTGGTTTGTAAAATCAGTGACGGCACCGGTTTATTAACCATGCGATTTTTTAATTTTACTGCCAGACAACACAAGTCGCTGAAGACGGGTACACTGGTTAGTTGCTTTGGTGAAATTCGATACGGTTATGCGGGCCAAGAAATCATCCATCCAGAATATAAAGTCATTACCTCACTGGATAACTGCCCAACAGAATCCAACCTGACTCCTGTTTATCCCTTGACCGAAGGTGTCCGCCAAGCAACCCTTAGAAAAGCCGTTCAGCAAGCGCTGGCTATTTATTACCAATCTGGAGATTCAACAGTTGATGAATTACCCGAATCAGTATTGCAAAAAATGGCCTATCCAAGCCTTACTGAAGCATTGCAGACTTTGCATTCACCCTCCAGTTCTATCTCTTTACAAGCACTAGAAAATGGTAGTTTGCCAGCGAGAAAAAGGCTCGCTTTTGAAGAATTTCTCAGCCATCATCTTAGCCTGCTGAAAGCAAAAAAAGCAAATAGCCAATGGCACGCGCCACAATTTAACGCTAACCAAAAACAGATTGAACAGTTTCTAAAATCGCTTCCCTTTACATTAACAGAAGCGCAGCAGCGAGTAATAAAAGAAGTCGAGCAGGATTGTCAGTCGAATACACCGATGATGCGTCTGATTCAAGGTGATGTCGGTTCTGGTAAAACCGTGGTCTGTGCTTATGCGGCCCTACTTGCTCTAGACTCAGACTATCAGGTTGCCATCATGGCGCCCACGGAATTATTGGCAGAACAACATTATCGGAATTTCCAGACCTGGTTCCAATCGACTGAGGTTGAACTGGTCTTACTTACCGGTCAGGTCAAAGGCAAACAACGCGAACAAATTCTGCAATCCATCGCAGAAGGTAGCAGCGGTATTATTATTGGTACCCATGCCCTGTTTCAGGATGCGGTAAATTTTTCCCGCCTGGGTTTAATCATTATTGATGAACAACACCGTTTTGGCGTTAATCAACGCTTAGCACTACAAAAAAAAGGCACACAATCTGGCACTAAACCCCATCAATTGGTGATGACTGCCACCCCGATTCCCAGAACCTTGGCAATGCTTAGCTATTCTGATCTGGACATTTCGATTATTGACCGACTTCCACCTGGCAGAAAACCAGTCACCACTCGAGCAATCAGTGCAGAACGGCGTGATGAAATCATTGCCAGAATCGACAACTGGAATGAACAAGGCTATCAAAGTTACTGGGTTTGTACCCTGATTGAAGAATCAGAAATTCTGCAATGTGAAGCAGCTGAAGCCACCGCAATAAAACTTATCCAGGCTTTGCCTAAAATCCGAATTGGCCTGGTTCATGGCCGGATGAAAGCAACAGAAAAAGAACAGGTGATGTCCGACTTTAAAAAGCATAAAATAGACATGCTGGTAGCAACCACTGTGATAGAAGTCGGCGTCGATGTGCCTAATGCTGGACTGATGATTATTGAAAACCCTGAACGTCTGGGGTTATCGCAATTACATCAACTGCGCGGACGTGTCGGCAGAGGTGAAAATGACAGTTATTGCTTGCTGGTGTATCAGCCGCCCCTATCAGAGACAGCAAGACAGCGTTTGAGCATTTTACGAGAAACTACTAATGGATTCGTTATTGCCGACAAAGACCTTGAGCTTCGAGGCCCGGGCGAAATGTTGGGAACCCGGCAAACCGGTCAAATGCAGTTTAAAATTGCCGACTTGGTAAAAGATACTGAATTGCTGGAACAAGTGCAATTTGCCGCTAAAATTATCGAACAAGAAACACCCGAAGTCATTCAGCCCCTTATTCATCGATGGCTGGGTAAAACCACACAATATGCAGAGGTCTAGAAACAGTTGACAACAAAAAGCGTTTTATATCCTATAGAACCTAATTGGTTTACCAACCGCCGAGGAACACACCAGAAAATACCCAATGCCACCGCTAGCTGGATCTATGAACCAGAATCTATTACCCGACGCCTTCGTTGTCTATTTGGAGAAGTAAAAGTTGAAATATTGTTTCATCAACAACGCCTACCCTTCCTGAGCGAAAGCAACTTACTTAAACAACCCTGCAATCGTTATTGCCTCACCCGAGAAGTGATGCTGTCAGCAAACGGCAAACCTTTGCTTGTAGCCCGCACCATTATCCCCAAAAAAACGTTACTCGGGGCACAACGAAACTTATCCCGCCTGGGTACTAAACCATTAGGAGAAGTCATATTTTCCTACCCAAAACTCCAGCGCCTGGATATGCAAGTGGCCTTAATAAAACCTTCCACCTGGTCATTCGATATAGCCAATAAAATCCACTTGGAACAAACAATCTGGGGAAGAAGAACAGTCTATGCCATTAACCATCGGCAAATGCTGGTCAGTGAATTTTTTCTACCGGAAATTTTAGCAAAAGGGTAACTCATTAAATTCATCAAAAACAAAAAGGAAAATAATGGCATGAAAATCAATAAATTAATATTGTTAATGGCTTGGGCTTTGTTGCTTCAAGGGTGTGTTTTAACCAAAGTGGTTACTGTACCTATGCGTCTTGGTGGTGCTGTTATCTCGATAATACCCGTTGTGGGCAATACTATTGATGATAGTATCGATACCGCAGCTGATGTGGTTGATGAAGTTCCTATTTAATTTATACTTTGCACCGCTAGTGTTTGGGGGTTAGCGGTCACTACCATTAAGTTAAGAATACAGATATAGGATGTGCTGAGGTACGAAGCGCATCTTTCACGATTGATGCGCTTCGTACCTCA
>JAUXDP010000014.1 GCA_030618325.1 Methylococcaceae bacterium
CAAAGAGCATCTTCGTAATCACGAGGCAAGATTTTAGTCGCAGCTATCTCAATATCAGCTTTTGATTTATCCCAGTTTTTGAATAACATCAATCTTAGTCAACAACTTGTTTTTCTGGGTTTCAATGTCCCTGATTTCCTTAATCTTCTTATCGATCACGCTAATTTCATCCTGTAGCACCTTATTCCGGCTATTTTGATAATCCTTCATCCCCTCAATATGCATGTGAACAGCACCAAGAGTCACAGCAGTCATAAGTACTGCCAAACCAACACTAGTCAAAAATTCCTGCTGTTTTTGTTGGCGCACTTCTTCACGCCATGGAAGTAAATTTATCTTTGCCATTAGTCAAAACTCCTCAAAGCCAGTCCACAAGCAAGCAACATTGCAGGAGCATCGTTACTTAAGCTCTGAGGCTTTACTTTGTTCGACAAAGCCATATTAATAAATGGATTTGCCACAAATGCCGGAATACCCAGATTTTGTTCAACCAGCTTGTCAATTCCAGGTATAGAGGCGCAACCGCCAGCCAAAACAATATTATCTATCCCTCGATTTGCGCTGGATGAAACAAAAAACTGCAAGGAACGGGCAATTTGCTGAACCATTGCTTGCATAAATGGGTTTAGAACATCGGTTGTATAGTTATCAGGTAATCCACCGTGTTTTTTAGCCAATCCAGCTTCTTCTTGTGAAAGCCCATAGCGTCGCTGAATTTCTTCAGTTAATTGTTTGCCACCAAATCCCTGCTCTCTTGTATACACTGTGTGAAAATCATGCATCACGTTCAAAGTCGACATGGTTGCCCCGACATCTGCTATTGCGATTGTTTGTCCTTCCATAACATCGGGAAGTTGATCCACCAACAATGTAAATGCATTCTCGATAGCAAACGCTTCAACATCGACAATTTTGGCTTTCAATCCAGCCCTTTTTAAGGCTTCAACTCGATCATCTACATTTTCTTTTCGTGAAGCAGCAAGCAAAACATCAACCTTTTCAGGATTGTTTTCACTAGGACCCTGCACTTCAAAATCTAGCCTTACTTCATCCAGTGAATAGGGTATATATTGATCAGCCTCAACCTGTATCTGCTCCTCCATCTCCACTTCATCCAGAGATGCCGGCATGGATATAATCTTATTCATCACTGCCGAACCCGATACAGCCACACAAGCATGCTTAACTTTAGAACCTGATTGTTTCAGTGCCGTTTTAATAACGTCGCCAATGACATCTACATTGGCAATACTTTTATCGACTACTGCATCTTGTGGTAATGGCGCTACTGAATAGCTTTCAACCCGATATCTGGCTCCCGCTTTACTTAACTCAAGTAATTTAACGGCAGCCGTACTAATATCAATACCAAGTACAGGCGTATTTTTTCTGCCAAACAAACTCATGTTTTGCCCCTTGCAGAAGTCGCTTTTATTAACTTATTTATGGAATACAATTTTCGTCTCACTCAACTTTAAATCGTGTAATCAAACATCTATAACCAAAAAGTATAGTCGTCTTTTTAATTTTTTTTACTTGAATGGAAAAGTTTCCCGACAAACAGCTTTTTTGGGGTACACCCAGGAATCATTGAACAAGTCACCAAGCTAATCATTGACTAGTTCTGAGACAATAAGCACAATAGGCTTTACAATATAAAAAAATTACAATTTGGAATTCCTTTTGCCAAAAAAAACCTCCTTTTTCAAATCCGCCCTTAAATGGCTAGCTATATTAGCTACTTTCGTTTTCTTATTAACAGCAGCATTGGGATATGCCGTCTATTCTCACTTTGAGGCAGAGTTACCTGACGTAAAAGTATTACGTAACATCGAATATCAAGAGCCCCTGAGCGTTTACAGTCAGGAAGGTCTGTTGCTTGCCCAATTTGGTGATAAAAAAAGAATTCCAGTGACAATAGATGAGGTTCCTACACAGCAGATTAATGCCTTTTTGGCTGCAGAAGACAGCAATTTTTATACGCATAACGGCGTTGATTACCGGGGAATTCTCCGGGCAGCCATTCAACTTCTACTCACAGGCAAGAAAAAACAGGGGGGGAGCACTATAACAATGCAGGTTACTCGAAACTTCCTGTTATCAAAGGAAAAAACCTATACCCGTAAAATTAAAGAAATTATTCTGGCATTAAAAATTGAACAGGAATTTTCCAAACAAACAATTCTGGAACTTTATTTGAACAAAATTTTTCTAGGACACCGCTCCTATGGCATCGCATCAGCAGCCCAAACATATTATGGAAAAGACCTGTCTGAACTAAATCTTGCAGAACAAGCCATGATAGCAGGCCTTCCCAAAGCGCCTTCGCAATACAACCCGGTAACTAATCCTGAAAGAGCAATACAAAGAAGAAATTACGTTCTGGGTCGTATGTTGGCCCTAGACTCTATCTCTCAACAACAATACGATAAAACCATCACTCAGCAACCAACAGCGAAACTCTACACTCAAAAAACCGAACTTTATGCCCCTTATCTGGCTGAGATGGTTCGCAGTAAAGTCATAGAACAATATGGTGAGACAGCCTATAGCACCGGGATGAAAGTTTTCACTACTATTAGAGCAGACTCTCAAACTGCGGCTACTAGAGCACTTAGGGAAAGCCTTCATGAATATGATAATCGGCATGGCTATAGAATTAAATCTCATCCAAATATTAGTGATGGTGCTTCTATAAAGGATGTCCAAAAAATTGGCGACACAATACCTGCGGTTGTAACAACAATAACAGACGACTCCATCACGGTATTACAACCTGACCAGGGAACTATTACAATTTCCTGGGAAAACCTGAAATCCATACGAAGATTTAAAACCGTCCATTACACTGACCACCCCATTAAATCCCCACATGAATTATTTAAAAAAGGTGACATTATTCGCATCAGACAGCTGGCTGATGCCTCTTGGCAATTAAGTCAGGTCCCTGAAGTAGAAGGCGCTTTTGTGGCACTAAACCCAAGCAATGGCGCTATTTTGGCAATATCTGGAGGCTTTGATTTTTTCAACAGTAAGTACAATAGAGCAACTCAATCCAGTCGACAACCCGGATCTGGATTTAAACCTATCATCTATACCACGGCATTAGAAAATGGTTTTACTGCTGCCAGCATAATCAATGATGCCCCTATTGTTATAGATGATCCAAACCTGGAAGCGGAATGGCGGCCAGAAAATTACAGTCATAAATTCTTCGGACCCACCCGCTTGCGGACAGCGTTAAGAAAATCCAGAAATCTAATTTCAATTAGATTATTAAAAAGACTGGGCATAAAAAAAGTTAAATCTACTGCTCTCAGATTTGGGTTTAGTCCTGAACAATTACCCAACAGTCTAACTCTTGCGCTAGGTAGCGGTCAGGCCACACCCTTACAAATGGCCAGGCTATATGCCATATTTGCCAATGGTGGATTTCGGATCACTCCTTTCTTTATTGATCGAATAGAATCGAACACCGGTGATATTTTATTTCAAGCCGAGCCCGAGCTTGTGTGCTCTACCTGTAATGATCACGAAATTCTTGAAAGAAAATATGCACCCAGAGTAATTTCTCCTCAAGTTAACTTTATTATGAATACTATGCTACGTGATGTTGTCAGAAGAGGTACAGCAACTCGAGCAAATAAGTTAGGCAGAAAAGATCTGGCAGGCAAAACAGGAACAACAAATGATCAAAATGATGCCTGGTTTAATGGCTACTCAACATCCATTGCTGCAACAGCATGGGTTGGATTTGACGAGCCAAGTTCCCTAGGAAGATCGGAAACCGGAGGTAGAGCCGCTCTCCCCATGTGGATCAAATTTATGGAACAAGCATTGAAGAACCAACCCGAAGCCGAATTAATAAAACCTGAAGGAATAGTGAGTGTTTTAATCGACCCGGAAACTGGCCTACGGGTTCAGGACGGAAAAGGAATTTTGGAGTACTTTAGTTCTAATAATGTCCCAACAGAATATACACCTGTTAAGCTTGATCCTCAAAACAGTGGTGAATCAGTTGAAGAAATTTTTTAGAAGAAAGAATAACTCACTGCATCCCCAGTCTCTTTGAACAATTCAGATTGCGTCTGATTTTGTGAGCACAAGGAAATAGAGCGCAGTTTTTCCATATAAATAAGCACTTTTGAAGCTGTACCCGCGAAAAATCAGGCGTGGGCTTGCGTAATTCAAATAAATTATTTTCTTTTATCTATATCCATATAATCACGACGAGGTTGCCCTGTATATAACTGCCTGGGCCGACCAATTCTGTGAGAAGGTTCAGCCATCATTTCTAACCAATGTGATACCCAACCAGCAGTCCGAGCTATGACAAACATAACAGTAAACATATCGACAGGAATATTGAGGGCCTTATAAATAATCCCAGAATAGAAATCGACATTAGGATAAAGTTTTTTCTCTATGAAATATTCATCTTTCAACGCATATTCCTCGAGAGCCAGGGCTAGCTCAAATAATGGATCATTATCCATGGAAGCTTTTTCTAATACTTCATGACAAGTTTCCCTAATGATAGTTGCCCTGGGATCAAAGTTTTTATAAACCCTGTGACCAAAACCCATCAATCTAAATGGGTCATTTTTGTCTTTTGCTTTTGCTATATATTCCGGTATTTTGTCTGCGCTACCAATTTCTGCCAACATACTTAAAACAGCTTCATTCGCACCACCGTGAGCTGGCCCCCATAACGCCCCGATACCAGCTGAGATACAAGCATAAGGATTCGCTCCGGTGCTACTTGCGAGCCGTACCGTGGATGTACTGGCATTTTGCTCATGATCCGCATGCAAAATGAAAAGTAAGTTCAATGCCTTGACAGTTACTGGGTCAATATAATGGCCTTCATCAATAAATTTTTGCGCAGGTAGCGAAAACATCATATTCATAAAGTTTTCGCAATACTCTAGATCCAACCTTGGATAAACGAAAGGCCAGCCGACTGAGTGCCGATAACTAGCCGCCGCAATAGTTGGTATTTTTGCCAGCATCCGCATCGCCGAAATACGTCGATGCTCAGGATCATTCATATCCAGCTCACTGTGATAAAAAGCAGATAATGAACCGACCACTCCCACCATCATCGCCATTGGATGGGCATCATAGTGAAAACCATCAAAAAAGCCTCTTAAGGCCTCATGCAACATTGAGTGCTGATTAATTTCTTTAACGAAAGCATACAGCTCTGTTTCCGTCGGCAAATCGCCGTTCATAAGCAAATACGCAACTTCCAGAAAAGAACTGTTTTTTGCCAACTGATCAATGGGATACCCACGATAAAGCAAAACTCCCTGGTCACCATCAATATAAGTGATCGCACTTTTACAGCTAGCTGTCGCCATGAAGCCTGGATCAAAAGTAAAAATCCCAAGCTTTTTATTTAGCGTCCCAATTTCTGCCGTTGGTGTTCCAAGAGTACCTTTAAGCAAAGGGAATTCTTCTTCACGGCCCGTAGAATTATCAATTATCGATACGGTATCTTTTTTCATTAAAGTAGTCTGGATATTAAAGTTAGACCCTGCAAATTACCAACAAACCTATTTACCGAATCTTTTTCTGAATTTATCGACCCTTCCCGCTGTATCAACAACTCTCTGCTTGCCGGTATAAAAAGGATGACAGGAAGAACACACTTCGACATGCAAATCTTCATTTAGTGTCGAACTGGTTTCAAATTTATTTCCACACCCACATGTTACGGTGATTTGTTTGTATTCAGGATGAATTTCTGGTTTCATAATAATTCCGCTCAACATTTACACATATAAAATTTAACTGCTTATAATAGGCTATTTACCGCCAAGACTGCAACTTATTATTCTAATTTATGCGTATTATCACATTCAATGCCAACGGTATTCGTTCCGCACAACGCAAAGACTTCTTCTCCTGGCTACCTGAACAAAATGCGGACTTCATTTGCATTCAAGAAACCAAAGCACAGGCAGAACAGCTCAAAAATGATGTCTTCTGGCCGAAAGACTACCATTGCTATTACCACAGTGCTGAAAAAAAAGGCTATAGTGGAGTTGCCCTTTATTGCCAAAAAAAACCTGACGAGGTCATCGAAGGTATAGGTTGGGACGACATAGACAGTGAAGGCCGGTTTCTTGAAGCACAATTTGGTAATCTAAGCATTATTTCGCTTTACCTCCCATCCGGCTCTTCTGGCGATACAAGGCAGGCTATAAAATTCAAGTTTCTTGATCGTTTTATGCCTTATCTACAAGAACTCGCCCAAAATGGCCGTGACTACTTTATCTGTGGCGACTGGAATATCGCCCACAAAGAAATCGATTTAAAAAACTGGCGTGGAAACATGAAAAACTCAGGCTTTTTACCCGAAGAACGCGCTTGGCTAGATCAGCTTTTTGACCAAAAACACTGGATTGATGCTTTCAGAGAAATCAATAAAGAACCCGAACAATACACCTGGTGGTCGTACCGAGGCCAAGCCAGAGCAAAAAATGTCGGCTGGCGAATTGATTATCAAGTCATCAGCCCGCACCTGAAGAATATTACTAAGTCAGCATCTGTATTTAAGGGAATCCGCTTTTCTGATCATGCCCCACTTATTATGGACTATGACTATCCGTTGTAAATTCCGCTTGGTTTCTCCGCATTAGCACTACCACTAAAATAATTGCTGGTAGCCCTGTAAAAGCAGCATAACTAAAAAAAACGCTATAACTAAAGGATTCAACGATAATACCGGAAAACCCACCCAATAACTTTGCTGGCAAAGTCATTAAGGAGCTAAACAATGCATATTGGGTTGCGGTATAGGCCGTATTTGTTAAACCCGAAAGATAGGCAATAAAAACCGACGTAGCAATACCACCGCTCAAATTATCTGCGCTTATCACGCCGGCCAACAGCATTATATTTGGCTCAGAAACCGCGAGCAGAGCAAACAATAAATTAGTGACAGCAACCATCACCGCACCCAGCAATAAAGGCCGCATAATGCCATAGCGAACC
Organism: Methylococcaceae bacterium; assembly: GCA_030618325.1. Lineage (GTDB taxonomy): Bacteria > Pseudomonadota > Gammaproteobacteria > Methylococcales > Methylomonadaceae > JALSJK01. The sequence continues at coordinate 7,003 of JAUXDP010000014.1, forward strand.
ACAAAAACCCCGCCCAACGATGCCCCCACTATAGTCATGAAAAAACCAAAAACTTTGGTAACATCGGCTATTTCTTTTTTGCTAAAGCCAAGATCCAAATAGAATGGGTTTGCCATCACACCCATGGTGATATCACTCATTTTATAGACAGCAATCAACAATAATATAGTTAATCCGGACTTACCATTCCGAGTGAAGAACTCAACGAAAGGGCTAATCACTGCATCTGAAAACCAAGCACCCAGTGAACTACCAAAACCCTGCTTCTGCTGTACACCCAGCGCCAGCTCTACTTTATTCTCCAACTGACTAGTTACTTCATCAACCGTATGCTCAGGCTCCTTGATGAACAAGGTTGCAATCATACCGACAGCCATCAAACTTGCCATCGCTAAATAAGCATTTTCCCAGCTGGAAAATTCGGCAATATAAAATGCTCCAGCACCCGCCACTAACAACGCAAGTCGGTAGCCAAAAACATAAGTTGCAGCCATTGCTCCTTGATATTCAGGAATGACTGCTTCAATTCGATAGGCATCAACAACTATATCCTGGGTGGCTGAACAAAATGCAACCCATACCGCAAACAGGGCAATTTGTTCAAGCTGTGTCAGCGAATTAGACGCGCTCATACCGATTAATCCGGCAGCAATACCAACTTGGGCCAGCAACATCCAGCTACGCCGCTTACCTAACAAACGCGTCAAAACAGGCAAAGGCAAACGATCGACAATCGGCGCCCAGAAAACCTTAATTGAATAGGTGACACCTACCCAACTAAAAAAACCAATCACAGAAAGCTCGACACCCTCATCTCTTAGCCAGGCTGAAAGCGTCGAAAATACCAACAAAAAAGGCAGGCCAGCCGAGAAACCCAAAAAAATCATACCCAGCACACGCGGCTTTGTATATATTGCAAAAGCCGCGCGCCAACTTTTAGATGCTGTCATCTATTTTGCAAGTCAATGACTGGAGTAGTGCACCATTTATTTTCGGAATAATAATTTATCCATTAACCCAGTAATGAACAACAATACTTGCCGCATATCCGAGAGCAATAACAGGCGTCCATTTCATGTGGCTAAAAAAGGTATATTTGTGATTGGATTGTCCCATTAACGCCACACCGGCAGCAGAACCCACTGACAACATGGAACCACCCACACCGGCAGTCAAAGTCACTAGCAACCATTGATAAAGATCCATCTCCAGATCCATACTCAATACCGCGAACATCACCGGAATATTATCGACGATGGCCGAAATAATACCGACCAGAATATTTGCAGGTGTGTGTCCCAAGCCGTCATACATCGCAATGGAGAGCAGTTCCAGGTAACCAATATAGCCCAAACCTCCTACAGCAAAAACAACCCCAAAAAAGAAAAACAGAGTATCCCATTCCGCATCCCGCACTTTATTGAAAATATCAAATTCGTCCTCTTCTCCCTCACTATAAAGCACTTTAACTCTATATCCATAGACCATCAATATTCCCAATCCGGTCATCATTCCCATAAAAGGAGCTAAATGCAATAACTGCTTAAAAGTAACAGCCAACACAATAGTAAATGCAAATAACACACAAACCATGACAGCACCCGGCTTTAGCTCAACAGCGGCTTCATGGCTTGCTGCGGGCTGCTCATCTGGAACAGCCAGGTACATAATATATGCAGGCACAACATAATTGACGACTGAGGGAATAAATAATTTGAAGAAATCAAAAAACTCAACATAACCTGCCTGCCAAACCATCAACGTGGTGATATCGCCAAATGGGCTAAAGGCTCCACCCGCATTTGCCGCTATTACTAAGTTCACCATACCAATAGCAATAAATTTTTCGTTATCTTTACCCACCGCCAAAACAACAGCACCGACCAGCAAAGCTGAGGTTAAATTATCGGCAACTGCGGAAAGGAAAAAGGTAATAATCCCAGTTATCCAGAACAATTTTTTGTAGCTAAACTCTTTTCTAATCATCCATGCCCGCAACACTTCAAAAACGTTACGTTCAGCCATGGCATTAATGTAAGTCATTGCGACCAGCAAAAACAGCATTAACTCTGCATACTCCTTGAGATTGGACTCGAAGACAACATGCATAGCTTCCGTTGAAACTCCAGCGTTAATGGCCAAATAGGCAGCATTCGCCCAAATAATACCCGCAACAACGATAACGGGTTTTGACTTACGCAAGCCAGTGAACTCTTCGGCCATAACGAAGCCGTATGCGATAATAAAAATCAGAACTGAATATATTCCACGCTCTGTTCCTGTCAACCCTAAAGTAGCTTCTTCGTCATAAGCCATTGCTATCTGTGGTAAAAATAACAAACCGGCAATAATTAATAATAAGCGCAACAAAACAACCCTCCTCGCCTCAACAATTTTAATAATATAAATTTTCGATAGTTTAACTGGTCAATATTACCATTGAACAAATACCTTTGTCATTTAATCCATTAACGTTTATCATTTCCAGCTACATTAAATTTGTTTTTTTAATTAAGTTAGTAACAAATGTACCAATATAACGACAAAGACCAAACGCTCATTGATGAAAGAGTAGCTCAATTTCGCGGACAAACCGAACGATTTTTACGAGGTGAAATAGGCGAGGATCAATTCCGGGCATTGAGACTAATGAATGGCCTCTATATTCAAACCCATGCCCCGATGCTCAGGGTTGCTGTTCCCTATGGGCTTCTTAATTCCAGAAAAGTACGTAAATTAGCAGAAATTGCTCGTGCATACGATAAAGGCTACTGTCATATCTCGACCCGCCAAAACGTCCAATACAACTGGCCTGAGCTGGAGAAAGTACCGGATATATTACAAGAACTGGCTAGCGTTCAAATGCATGCCATTCAAACCAGCGGCAATTGCTTGAGAAATACAACCACAGATCATTTAGCGGGAGTTGCGCCAGATGAGATTGAGGACCCACGCCCATATTGCGAAATTATTCGTCAATGGACCACTTTTCATCCAGAATTTGCCTATCTGCCTCGTAAATTTAAAATCGCTGTCAGTGCCACTACAACTGATCGAGCAGCGACTCAATTTCACGATATCGGTGTCCACCTGGTTAAAAATGAATCAGGAGATACCGGCTTCAGAATACTTGCCGGTGGAGGTCTGGGTCGAACTCCAATTATAGGCAAGATCATCAAGCCCTACTTGGAAAAACAACATCTGCTTTCTTATCTGGAAGCAATACTTCGGGTATATAACCTCCATGGCCGTCGTGATAACAAATTCAAGGCGCGGATCAAAATTTTAGTCAAAGAAACCGGAGTAGAAAAGTTCACCGAAATGGTCAATGCCGAATGGCAACAAATTAAAAACGGCATGGAACTTAGCGAGCAACGAATTAATGATATTAAAGCTCATTTCGCCCCCCCTGCTTATTTGACCAATGCAGACCAAGACAAAAGCTTTGCTTTGCATAAAAAGCAGGATTCCGAATTTGCAACCTGGATTAAATATAATACTGCCGATCACAAAATAGCGGGCTATCGAGCTGTATTTATATCTTTAAAAGCGCCCGATTCCCCGCCCGGCGACATTACCCACACCCAACTAGATGCTATCGCAGACCTATCCGATCAGTATAGTTTTGGTGAAATCAGAACCACACATCGCCAAAACTTGGTTCTGGCCGACGTCAAACAAGCCGATTTGCATCAACTTTGGCAAAACCTTAACACCCTAGATTTAGCCACACCAAATATAGGCACCATAACTGATATAATTTGCTGCCCTGGGCTAGATTTTTGTAGTTTAGCCAATGCCGGCTCCATCGGAATCACAAAACAAATCAATGAGGCCATTGATAATCAAGATTACATCCATGATCTAGGTGATATCAAAATCAACATATCTGGCTGCATGAATGGCTGCGCACACCAAAGTGTCGGCCACATTGGAATTTTAGGCGTTGATAAAAAAGGAGTTGAATGGTACCAAATCACCTTGGGCGGCTCGTCAGAAAATGAAGCGGCAATTGGTGATCGTTTAGGCCCTGCTGTTGCTAAAGAACACGTTGTCAAAACTATCACCACTATTCTTGATGTCTACATCCAACAACGCCTGGAAGACGAATCTTTTTTAAACACCGTGAAACGAGTTGGCATTACTCCATTCAAAGAACAAGTCTATGCAAATCATTAAAGACCAAAAGATAGTAGAGAACACCTGGACCTATATCCCAGACGATACAAAATTACCCGCAGAAATATCGGACATTACCGTATCCCTGAGTCGATGGAATGAGGAATACGATAAATTGGAAAAGTATCAGGGAAAAGTGGGGATCAGGATAAATCCCGATGATTCTATAGAATCACTGCCCCCTTCAGTCATGAAGGCTGCACTTATAGAAGTTAACTTCCCCGTCTTTACTGATGGACGGAGTTTCTCCCTTGCACAGCTACTGAGAACTCGACTTAAGTTTAAAGGAGAAATACGAGCAGTAGGCCAGTTTATGCCTGACCAGATTTTTTATCTTTCTCGGGTTGGAGTTAATTCTTTTGCCTTGGAAAACCAGGAAAGCCTTGCTGATGCCATCAGTATGTTTGATGACTTTTCAGACAGTTACCAAGCATCCGTAAATTAAGGAGTTGCCCGAATAAACCAGGCATTTTGGCGCACTTGTTTAGTAGACCGACTAGTCGATCCGATTGAACAAAACGCAAGCATAGCAGACAACAGTGAGGATTTTGGGATTGAAGACCGGCCAATGTTGACCTGAAGATTAGATCGAAATGCCCAAGCACCGAAAACTCCTAAGCAAAAAAGATACTTCGCACTGCAAAATAGCGGTGCGAAGTTATATATAGAGCCTATCTTTGAAAAATACTAATACCTTTCAATAATGTAAGCGCCTCATGCAGCGCGTAATCTTTAAGGTCTGATTCTAGCTGAGCCTCTTGGTCAGTTTTATCATTTTTCTTGGCTTTTTTGTCGCCATTTCCATTCTTCAAATGATGTGATAAATCCGCTTCTTTAACCGGTTTAAATTTAGGCGTGTCTAAAGCCTCTAGCTTAACACGCTCCAACTTGATATCCGGCTCAATTCCTTCTGCCTGAATAGACCGACCAGATGGTGTGTAATAACGCGCCGTAGTTAGTTTCACCGCTCCACCATTACTGGTTGGTAAAATAGTCTGCACCGACCCTTTACCGAAGGATTTCTCCCCCATAATGACTGCTCTCTTATGATCCTGCAATGCTCCTGCAACAATCTCCGATGCCGATGCAGAACCAGCATTTATTAACACCACCATTGGCGCACCGTTAAGCACGTCATCAGGGGAAGCATTAAATTTCATTTCTGAATTTTCAATTCTGCCTTCGGTATATACGATTAAGCCACTTTCCAGAAAAGCATCACTAACTGAGACGGCTGCGTTCAAAACACCCCCAGGATTGTTCCTTAGATCTAGAACGACTCCTTTCAATGCCCCTTTGTTTTCTTCCTTTAACTTTTTTACAGCAGTTTTTAACGCCTCTCCAGTCGGAGATTGAAAGCTACTTATCCTGAGATAGCCATAGCCTTCTTCCAGAATTCTGCTTTTAACACTTTGTACTTTAATAATATCTCGGGTAATAGTTACCTTGAGTGGCGTGCCCTCACCCTCACGAATAACTGTCAAAACAATATCACTACCTGGCTTGCCACGCATAATCTTGACAGCTTCTGTCAGCGTCATGCCTTTCACAGGCTTTTCATCCAACCTGATTACCAAGTCTCCAGCTTCCATTCCTGCTCGTTGCGCGGGGGTATCATCAATTGGGGAAACAACTTTTACATAGCCATTCTCCATGGTGACTTCAATCCCCAACCCACCAAATTGCCCAGTTGTACCAACTTTTAAGTCTTTATATTGCTCACCATCTAGGTAAGAAGAATGTGGATCCAAACCAGCCAACATTCCCCGAATGGCATCTTCCAATAACTTTTTATCAGGAATAGGCTCAACATAATCTTTTTTTATGCGACCAAAAATTTCTGTAAATGTTCTGAGATCTTCATAGGGTAGAACTTCTAACTGCCCAGACCCTAGCCCTGCACTTTCAACTTCACGCTCTGCCAAAACTGCAGTGCCCGTACTAATTAAAATACCAAGCACTAGACCCAATATTAATATGATAAAATTTTTCTGCTTAAGCATAAGCTGTAAAACTCCAATATGCATGTTTATTCCTAAATTTCCAAAGCTATCAATTCAACCTAAAAAGCCGATAAAAATGAAAAATTCATGAACTAAAATATAACCTTGAGGCGGCTATTCTACCTTAGAATAATATTTAGATTCACAAAAACCCATCAATTGACTTTCCCCAGGCGTACTTTTCGACACCATTTCGCAGGATTCAAAGGCTTACCTTTTTTACGGATACCAAAATAAAGTCCAGCCAGGCTACGACCTCCACTTTTACCAACCGAGGCAATAATATCCCCTTGATCCACCCAGCCCCCCTCTTCCTTGTAGAGGCTCTGATTAAAAGCATAGAGAGTCATATAACCCTCTCCGTGGTCTATAATTGCCAATAAACCATAACCTTTCAACCAGTCAGCATAAACCATACGCCCTCGAGTGACCGCATGGACCTCTACCCCTTCTTCTGCATTAATCAACACGCCATCCCATTGGCCACCGCCCCTCCGGCTACCAAATTTTTTGCTTAATCGTCCTTGTACCGGCCATTTCATGCTCCCTTTCTGCTGTTTAAATGACTTTCCTGGACTGGAACCTACATCCGAAACATCATCATTCAAAGTCTGTAAAGAAGCAATTAACCTGCGCAATTTCGCTTTTCGTTGCTTAAGTTGCCTCAATTCTTCGGTCTTTGACAGCTCCTCTTTTTTTAATTCCGCTAACAAAGCGGCTCTTGTATCCCTAGTATTACTAAGCTTAGTTTGTTCTGCCTGTTTTTGCTCAACCAATTGACTCAATTTTTGTGAAGCCACCCGCTCTTCACCATCCAATCGAGCCAAATTTTGTAGTATCTGCTTGGTTAATTCCAGCTTGTCTAACCGCTCACGATTTAAATACTCAAAATAAACCATGATTCGATTAGCACGCACCAGATCTTGCTGGTTTAACAGCAACCTCAACTTTTTCATTCTACCCATTGCGTATGCCGACCTGATCTGACCTTGCAACTGCTGGGCTATTTTTTCAATCTCGGTATTTTGCTCATCAATTTGTTCGCTTATTTTTTGTAAATCTTGCTGTTTTCTAGTGGTTGCTGTTTTTAGTTTTTTTAGTTCCCTCGCTATTTCTCCATATTCTTTTTCGGCTGCAGCCAATTGATCGACCAGAGAACCCTTTTTAACTTGTACCCGCTCAACAGCTTTCGTGGTGTTTTTTATTTCTTCAAGAACTTGATTTAAATCATTTTGTTTCTTGGTTAGATTAGCTGAAACTAAGGGATGAAATACGAGGGTGCTTAGAAAAAAGCACCCTAACACATGCTTACGGCCCGGCATGAAATTAAAAAATATTATCGACTCAATAGTGACTTACCCGTCATTTCGAGGGGCTTTTCCAGACCTAAAATATCCAACATTGTTGGTGCTAAATCAGACAAGCTACCTCCTTCTAAAAGGTCGGATTCACCTCCAAAGTGGAGTAGGGGAACAAGACTTGTGGTATGTGCAGTAAACGGCTCACCCGTTTCTTCATTTATCATTTGCTCTATATTTCCATGATCCGCAGTGACCAACATCTGCCCTTCAACTGCCTGCAAAGCATCCACGATTCTTTGTAATGATGCATCAATGGTTTCAACAGCACGTAACGCTGGCTCCCATTTCCCCGTATGCCCAACCATGTCACAGTTTGCATAGTTGCAGATAATTACATCATATTTACCACCACTAATTGCATCTACCATATGATCGGTAACTTCTGGAGCGTTCATCTCTGGCTGTAAATCGTAGGTTTTAACTTTGGGTGACGGCACCAATATTCTATCTTCGCCAGGAACCGGCTTATCCACACCTCCATTGAGAAAGAAAGTGACATGGGCATATTTTTCTGTTTCTGCCAATCTCAACTGCTTCATCCCCTGATTAGCTAAGACTTCACCCAAACCATTTTTAATCTCTATATTAGGAAAGGCGGCTGCGTAGGGAAAATCCTGATGATATTCAGTCAATGTCACAAACTCCCCTGTATACGCAGGATACTTGCGTTCAAAACCTGTAAATTCTGGATTAGTGATCGCTTGAGATATCTCTCTAGCACGGTCAGCGCGAAAATTCATAAACACCACTGAATCTTCTGGATCGAGTGAAATCCGCTGGCCATTTTTATCTAGAATAGCTGTAGCACTAACAAATTCATCCGTTTCATCACGCTCATAGGCCAATTCCAGCCCTTGAGTAGCTGATTCCACCTTGAATTCAGCATCTCCACCAACAATCAAATTATAGGCCTGCTCAACTCGCTCCCATCGAGAATCACGATCCATCGCATAAAAGCGCCCAACAATGGAAGCAAACTGCCCAAACCCCAATTCTGAAAATTTTGTTTCTGTCTGAGCAATGGGGTCTGCAGCACTTTTAGGCGGCACATCCCGGCCATCCAAAAACCCATGCATATAAATCTTTGTTAAGCCTTTTTTGGCAGCTAACTCAATCATCGCTAATATTTGGTCGATATGGCTGTGAACACCACCCGAGGAAAGCAAGCCAAAGATATGCAATGCTTTACCTTTTTTTATGGCCTGATCGACTGCCCCACAAAGTGCTGTATTAGAAAAAAACGTGTCATCTGAGATAGCGATATTCACTCTGGACAAATCTTGAGGCACAAATCGCCCCGATCCGATATGAATATGTCCTACTTCAGAATTACCCATCTGCCCACTAGGCAGACCAACTTCCTTGCCCGAACAGTTTAATAAAGTAGTAGGCCAATCCTGTTGCAACTGATCCCAACAAGGCGTATTTGCAACGGCAATAGCATTATGCTCCCTTGCTTTTCGATAACCGAAGCCATCCAGGATCAAAAGAACCAATGGTTTTGGGCGATTAAACATATATTTTCTGTCTCCGAGTATTTTTTAAGAATGCATCACTGATGCTATTTTTTATTCCAGATGAACTTTTAAAGATTAGTAAGATCATAAAAATTAGTTGGGCATGCAATTATATCGCAAGGTATTGGTTTTACAATATTTTCAATAATTAGCTTCCCCAACAGTTAAGCAAACATTATTTTGGAGTATTTTGAAATCAAAAAACTGTGCTAGAAACACAGTAAGTGCTAAAACTATCAAACTGCTAGGCGGAGAGGTCGTCCTAAAAAGAATTAAGAGATAATTAAAAAATGAGGTATAGCGCGCTTACCCTCTACTTCTCAAAATAGAAATAGCGCTATCTTTTTGTTATGTCCATAAGTTTCTTATACTATTCTAATAAATTAAGTATATAATACACGAGCTTAAAATACCTTTAAAAATACACTGAATACCCTGGCTCGATTAAATTCACACTAATTTAACTGGAATAAGTGAGTTAATTAAACACAGAACAAACATGAAAAATGGAAGACCAAGACAACCATATTCCTTTCAATGACGCAGATATAGATAGAGCTGCACGCTGCTTAAAAGCAATGTCGCACCCTTTGCGGCTAAAAATCCTGTGCGTCTTGGGCAATAATTCAATCCTGGGTAAAGATCAATTCAGCGTCCAGGATATAGTCAAGCAAGTTGGCACCAGCCAAAGCAATATTTCCCAACACCTTGCTATTTTGCGAGAAAAAGACATTCTGAAATCTACCAAAGAAGCAAACCAGGTGTTTTATACTATTCATGATGACCGCATGCTACAACTCATTAAAATGATGAGGGAAGTATTCTGCGGGAACTGCTGATCACCTGAACACACACAATCCAACGAACCCCTACGCTAGATTTTATCATTTTCAAGAGGCGTAAATAGGCGCGTAACAAGCTAATAAACTATTTACACAACACCGAAAATGAGAAAAAAGATAAGTAAAATGTTAAATTAGTCATACTTAGGGAATACATCCTCTCATCAATCCCACTTTATTAAAATTTTTTATGGATCGTTATATTGAATTTGTAACTAACCACTGGTTACTATGCATTGCTCTTGGAGTAGTAACTTTTTTGTTACTACAAGAGCTTATTGATACTTTATTTAGAAAGTTCGAATCACTCTCGCCCTTACTGGTAGTTTCAAAAATGAATAATGACAAGACAGTAGTCATAGACGTCCGCGAAGCTAACGAATTTAAAAATGGTCATATCGACTCAGCCATCAACACACCTCTTGGAAACTTTGAGAAACACATTGATCAATTAAAACAGCATAAACATAACCCTCTAATTGTTGTTTGCCAAACCGGGACACGTTCAGCCCCCGCCTGTAAAAAATTGACAGCCGCTGGCTTTGATCAGGTCTTTAGCATGACGGGTGGAATGCAATCGTGGCAAGAAAACAATTATCCAATCATAAAACTAAACAATATTTAACCGATGGCCGAACAAACCAATTCTGAAGAAAAACAATTTTCTATCCAGAAAATTTATACCAAAGATATCTCATTTGAAACCCCAGCATCACCCTCTATCTTTACCGAAAAATGGGAACCAACGGTAGATTTCAATCTGGGCACAAACGTGGAATCAATGGACAATAACCTTTATGAGGTTTCACTTACCGTTACAGTAACCGTTAAAACCGCTGATAAAACTGCCTATCTAGTAGAAGTCTGTCAAGCTGGCATCTTTACTCTTAATGGTTTTAACGAACAAGAAACAGGACCTATGGTCGGCAGTTTTTGCCCTAATATCTTATTCCCTTACGCCAGAGAAGTTGTTTCTGACCTGGTGGCAAAAGGTGGCTTCCCACAATTACTACTGGCACCAGTCAACTTTGATGCCTTATATTCACAACACCTACAACAAGCCCAACAGCAAGCACCTGGCTCTGACACAGTAAATTAAATTGCCATGCACTCCAAAATAGCTGTCCTGGGCGCAGGTTCCTGGGGCACGGCTTTGGCTATTCTGGCAGCTCGTAATAACTGCCAAACCTTGCTTTGGGGGCACAATCCTGAGCATATCACCTCGTTAAAAACAGCGAAACAAAACCAACGTTATTTGCCAGAAGTCATCTTTCCCGAGTTACTCCAGCTTACTTCGGAAATTGCTGAGGTTGCAGCTTTTAGTAATTTGCTGTTAATAGCCGTTCCAAGCCACGCCTTCAAAGATACACTGATAAATCTACGCCCTCATTTACCCAGTGACATCAAAATAGCCTGGGCTACTAAAGGCTTCAACACTGATGACGGGTTTCTATTACATCAGACAGTCGAAAATATTCTGGGCCCAGACACACCTACCGCCGTACTTTCTGGACCTACCTTTGCAAACGAAGTTGCAGCTAATTTGCCAACCGCAATTACTATCGCTTCGGCCGATATCTCCTTTGCCGAACAATTGGCTACCATTATGCGTAACCCAGGATTTAGAGTGTATACAAGCTCAGATATCATTGGCGTTCAAGTCGGTGGGGCTGTAAAAAATGTCCTGGCAATTGCTGCCGGTATTGCCGATGGCCTAGGTTTTGGCGCAAACACCCGTGCCGCCCTTATCACTCGAGGTTTAACAGAAATCCAACGATTAGGACTGGCCCTAGGTGGAAAAAATGAATCCTTTGTTGGCCTATCAGGTTTGGGTGATTTGATCTTAACTTGTACGGACAATCAATCCCGAAACCGCCGCTTTGGCTTAGCCATTGGCCAAGGAAAAACAAAGGAAGTTGCTATCAATGAAATTAACCAGGAAATTGAAGGTATTTCTACCGCTGAAAAAACCTATCTAATCGCCAAAAGAATTGGCGTAGAGATGCCCATTACTGAACAAGTCTACAAAGTTCTTTACCAAGACCTCGAACCCATTACTGCCGTACAAAATCTACTGCAACGCGAACAAAAGTCAGAAACAGCCCAATAGACCTGGAAAAAATAAAGACCAACTATATCAAAAAAATATTGCTATTTATTTATTTTGTATTATCCTTAAACTTTATATAGTTAAGACATTAATATAAAGTTATTATTTAACAAAAGCTCTTAAGGGATAATAATTATGTTGCACATCATCAACCAATTCCCCATTGACCTTGGTACTTTGAAAAAAACCGCATCTGGTGATACCGTAGTATTTACCAATAATGCGGTTTTAGCGGTGAAACGCGATACCCAAGACAACAATTCTTTTATCAATAAAACTTTTGCACATATTAATCTATGTGTATTGAAAACCGATCTTAAACTTATCGGAATATCGACCAGGGAATTACTTCATGGCGTTGCTATTCTTGATGAACAGGATTTTAGAAATATGACCCATGACAGCATGGCTATTCGCTCAAGTAATTAACCTCTGTTTAGCAAACAAAATAAATCTACTCACATTGACGAGCTACCTGAGAAGAGAACCAAAGGGTCAAGAACCGCAAGAGCAGGTCTTTCCATAAGATAGACTCCAAACTTTTAAAAAAACCAAAAACAAAGTGTTGCTCAGAAAGACCTGGCCTGAGCTGGCTTGCCAATCAAGTTGGCTGACCCCTTGATTGCAGCTAAGCCAATAAAGAAGCAAAGGGTTTTGGGTCAACTTAATGCGCAGGGTCGAGTAAGCAAGGGGAACCTCCCCCCAAGCTTCTCACAGAACCGTACGTGAATCTCTCGATTCATACGGCTCTTATCATTCGGTCAAGCACGCAGCAATCCCCAGTGTACAAAATAATTTGGTGACTTGCACTTGATGCGCTTCACCCAATTTTCTGCTCTTTTGAAATTACTTCCATGCTTTTTGTATTTCCTGATCACCCATCGATAAATCAGTTTATCTAGATGATACACCAAGAAGATCAACTCAGATTGAAAGAATACTCCGTAATATTCAATCCAGCCGCGTACAACTGGATTCAATTTGTCGGCTAGCTCTTTCACTGAAAGGTCACTTCTACGATGTAAACGCCACTCCCTTATCTCTGAAAAAATTTCTTTCTTCGCTTTTGGGGCAATTGCCGGAGAGAAGTTAACAAAGTATTTTCCATACTTATTACGTGAAAGCCTTGGCCTGAAACAGAAACCCAAAAAATCAAAATTATGGAGATCATGATCCTCAGTGCGACTTGCATCCTTACAGTAGACTATTTTCGTCTTCTCGGGATGTAGCTCTAGCCCACACTGCTCCATTCTTTTTGCAATCGCAGATTTCAACGCTATTGCCTCGGCTTTTGAATCACAATGGACAACACTATCATCAGCATAGCGTTCAAACGGATTCAATGGATAGTTGCTTCGCATCCAATGGTCGAATGCATAGTGTAAAAACAGGTTGGCCAGCAATGGACTGATCACGCCGCCTTGGGGGGTTCCCCGAGTACGCTCTTCAATCTTCCCATCCATTAACTGAACAGGCGCCTTTAACCATCTTTCCACATACAGCAACACCCATGTTTCCTTGGTATGCTTTCTGACTGCTTGCATCATCAGGTCATGCGGTATGTTGTCAAAGAATCCTTTGATGTCCATGTCGATAACCCAATCATGTTTCCAGCAACGCTTCCGAGCAAGCGACACGGCTTGCTGGGCTGATCGTTTTGGTCGATAGCCATAGGAATCAGGATGAAATATTACTTCCAAATCTGGCTCTATATGGTTCTTGACCACCATCTGGGCAATTCGATCCGCTACTGTTGGTATACCCAACTTTCGCATTTCGCCATTACCTTTGGGTATTTCCACTCGCATTACAGGCGGTGGAAAATAACTGCCTGATGACATCCGGTTCCATATCTTATACAGATTGTTTTTAAGGTCTTCCTCAAATACTGCTATTGAGCAATGATCTATTCCGGCTGCACCTTGGTTACTCTTTACCTTCAGATAACTGTCCCAAACAGCTTGCTTTGAAATATCAAATGACTTCATTTTACTTTATCTGTTCCTCCGGACTGTTTGTCCGTTGTCAAATCAGTAAAACAGAATGATTTGCCCCCTTCGCTCCAGCCCCATTACAGAACCTTCATCACTACTACGAGACAATCCGTCCCTGCGCTTTGTATTGGGTACTCTTTCTCTTTCGAGTTTCTCCCCTTAACACCAAAACGACAGGTTCCCACGTTCCGTATATAAGCCTGTACTAAATTCGTGCCATCTCTATACCGGTTGCCGCAGGGTCAGTAATCGGATAACCCCCCTACTTATCCCAGAAAAGTCCAAGATCCCTGGTTTTGACAACGTCAATCGGTTTTTCGATACCTCATCAATGATTCACTTGCGTTCACCTCTTTAGTACTCACCTGACATTTTCACAATGCCTTTTCTTAATCGCTCACTACCTTGACTCTTTATCAAAGCAGCATTAAGTGGTTTGAAACCCGCTTCCGAAAGCCGATTTCGAAGGACCTACCTTCATCTTTTATACAGCTCCAAATCCTTACAGATTTGTTCGTGGCACACTTGGACGAAGCCGCTATCGCGGAGGAAGGGCGGCCACGCCGATAAAATTAAAGTGTAGCCTCACGACCTTCATTCGCAAAAGAAGGTACCCTGTAAGCTCATTCAACTAACAATGAGGCTACACTGCAATGACACCATCTATCGAATCAAAATACAACCATTATTATTCACAGCACTGCAAACATTTAACACTTCAGGGACTGCAACCCAAAACCATTGAGGCGTATTCACGGGCTATTCGTCGTATCGCCGCTTATTTTAACGGGCATCTGGATGACCTGTCTCAAGACCAGCTGCTGGATTACTTTCATGATCTGCTCAACCGTCTTTCCTGGAGTGCGGTTAAGCTGGATCTCTATGGGTTAAAGTTTTTCTATACCCATGTGCTCAATAAACCCTGGGTTGACATTCCCATGATAAAACCGCCACGCTGTACACGCATTCCCGATATTGTGACGATGGCGGAAGCGCAGCAGCTGTTTATGTCGACACGCAAGTTAAGCTACCGCGTGTTCTATTTTACGATTTACAGCATGGGCTTACGTCTGGGTGAGGGCTTAAATCTGGAGGTGGGAGATATCGATGCGACGCGAATGCGGGTGCATATTCGCAATGCAAAGGGCAACAAGGATCGTCTGGTGCCTTTGCCCGTCAATACCTTGCAGGTACTGCGCCGATTTTGGGCACTGCATCAGCACCCAACGCTTTTGTTCCCCAATCGCACACGGGGGCTAAAAGGGGCATACCTTGCTGAATCACCACTGGATCGCGGCGGCGTTCAGGGGACTATTAAGCTCGTTGCTCAAGAGATGGGGTTAAAAAAAAGATTACCTGCCATTCCCTGCGTCACAGCTATGCCACGCATTTGCTGGAATCGGGGGTTGGACTGCTGGAACTCCAGCAGTTTCTGGGGCACAGCTCTCTGCTGACCACGGCACGCTATGCTCATCTGACCGATGTGACCTGTGACAATTCTAAACAGCGGATCAATCAGCTGATCGGCGGTTTCAACGTGTCATGGGAGGCGGTCAAATGATGTTGCTTTCCTCTGTCATTGATCAGTTTGAGACTGATTTCCTGAATACCTATCAAGGCCAGGTTCTGCCTGTTCAGCGAAAGGCTCTGAATGCGCTAAAAATCTGCCGGACAACGTTCAGCCCGGTGATGCAAGTCAGCTGTAATGACTGCGATCACCAGCACTTTGTTCCCCATTCCTGTGGTCACCGCAACTGCCCGCATTGTCAGCACCATGAATCTCAGCGGTGGATTGAGAATCAGCTGAAAAAACAGGTGCCGGGTGACTACTTTATGATCACGTTTACTTTGCCTGCGCAGCTGAGGCCTCTGGCCAAAAACCATCAGAAACTTGTTTACCGGTTGATGTTTGATTGTGTCTGGGA